>JBAZEP010000008.1:0-54287 GCA_041653835.1 Candidatus Omnitrophota bacterium | reverse complement strand
GCGGGGTAGCGTCAAGCTATAAGATAAGGGGAAAGAGGGCTGAAGACATCAAGATAGAAGTCCCCAAGTCCAAGCTCAGGATAGGTGAGAAATTTACCTATAAGGCGGAGTGGATGGGAATGGATGTTGGATACGCGACTTTATCGGTAGATGAGATTACGAAATTGAATGGTATAGAAGTTTACCGCATAACAGCGAAAGCGGAGACAGCTTCTTTCGCGGCGAAACTGTTTAAGGTAGAAGACGAGATAACGACATACATAAGCACGAAAGATCTTTATCCGATAAGATTCGATAAGAAACAAACAGAAGGAAGCCGCTTTGTGGATGAATATGTTGATTTTGACCAGACGCTGGGAAAGGCGGTCTGTATTTCCAGGATCAATAATGAGAAAAAGGAATTCAATGTACCTAAGCCGGTACATGATCCCGTGAGCTGTATTTATTATTACAGGCTCAAGAGCGCAAACCTTAACGAGCCTGTTTTCGCCAATGTGCACCTTGATGACAAAAACTGGCTCCTTGAGACAAAGATAGTGGAAAGAGGAATAATAAAGATAAAAGATTTAAAAAGCTGGCAGGCGTTTATGGCTGAACCCCTGTCCTGGTTCCAGGGCGAACTGAATAAAAGGGCAAAGGTCAGCATCTGGTTTTCGGCTGATGAGGAACGCATACCCCTTCTTGTTGTGGTGAAGAGTAGTATCCCGCTGGTGGGGACGATAACAATAACATTGCAGAAGATAGAGTAGGGGAGGGTTTGAAACCCTCCCCCGCGAATATCCTCCGATTTCTTGACACGCATTGCTATTAATGTTAAAATAACCGGATTAAAGGATATTAAATGGCGGAAGATAAAATAAAGATAAATCTCGATAAATTAAAGACTTATCCCATATCCAAGAGGAAATGCAAGGTAAGGCGCGAGGATTTCGCTAAACCTCCTTTGAAAGGCGCGAGCTTCTCCGATTTTTACGATTCCCTGCCTAACATACTCGCGGTCCCGGATTTTAAGGCGATAGCAGACGCCATTGTCTCCGCGTATAAAAAGAAAAAACCGGTCATATTCATGATGGGCGCGCATGTTATTAAGTGCGGCCTGAACCCTGTTATCATAGAATTAATGAAAAAGAAGATTATAACAGCCATCTCTCTTAATGGCGCAGGCGCTATTCATGATTTCGAGGTGGCGCTTATAGGCAGGACTTCGGAGGATGTGCCGGGCGCTCTCGAGGACGGCAGTTTCGGCATGGCAAAGGAAACAGCTTTATATATAAACGGCGCTCTTGAAGAAGCGGTTGAAAAGGATATAGGAGCGGGCAGGGCTATAGCCGGAGTAATAAACGACGAGAAGCTCCCTTTCAGGAACCAGAGCCTTTTATTCAATGCCCTGAAAGAAGATGTCCGCTCAAGCGTGCATATCGCCATAGGTACCGATATAATCCACCAGCATCCGAGTTTTGACGCCGGCGCGGCAGGCGAGGCGTCGTTAAAAGACTTCCACGGCCTCATAGAGGAGGTGGCGGCGCTCAATGACGGCGGCGTGGTGTTAAATATAGGCTCTTCAGTTATTCTTCCAGAAGTATTTTTAAAAGCGATAAATGTCGCGAGGAATCTCGGATATAAGGTAAAAGATTTTACCGCGGCGAATTTTGATATGATACAGCACTACAGGCCCGCTCAAAACGTGACTTCCAGGCCTGTAAAATCAGGCGGCAGGGGTTATAACATAACCGGCCACCACGAAATAATGATCCCCCTGCTCGCGCAGGCGGTAATTGAAAAAATATAACCATGCTTAAGGGAAGATTTTTGACAGTGTCGCAAATCTTACCTTAAAGACAGGAAAAGATGAATACGGCAAAATTGAAGAAGATAATACCTGGGTTTGGCAACGCGAAGATCCTGGTAATAGGGGATTTGATACTGGATGAATTTGTCTGGGGAGACGTTTCCAGGATTTCTCCTGAGGCGCCTGTGCCTGTGGTCTGGGTCAAGTCCGAGTCGTTTATGCCGGGAGGAGCCGCGAATGTCGCGAATAATATGGGTTCACTGGGCGCCAGGGTGTATATAGCCGGCGTCTCCGGGTCTGACGAGCGGGCAGGCATACTCAAAGAAGGCCTTACGGAAAAAGGGATAAATGTGGACGGTATTGTCGCAGATGACAGCAGGCCTACAACCCTGAAAACCAGGGTGGTGGCGCATCATCAGCAGGTGGTAAGGATAGACAGGGAGAAGATAGACGGCATTTCGACGGCTGTGTCGGATAAGATAATAAATTACGTGAAGGATGTAATAGACGAAATGGACGCTATCGTGATAGAGGATTATGGTAAAGGCGTTATCTCCGCAAGGCTTCTCAAGGAGGTACTGGCAATAGCGAAAAAAAAGAAGAAGATCATTACGGTAGATCCGAAGGAAGAGCATTTTTCGTATTATAAGGGAGTGACGGCGATAACCCCCAATCATCACGAGGCTGCTCAAGCCGCGGGGATAAAAGTAAAAGATAACGAAAGTATATTGAAAATAGGCGCCGCGCTTCTCAAAAAATTGAACTGCGAGGGAGTCCTCATGACGCTGGGAGAAAACGGCATGCGGCTTTTTGAGAGGAGCGGCAGTATTACGCACATACCCACGGTTGCCCAGGAGGTATTCGATGTCTCGGGAGCGGGGGATACGGTTATAAGCGTTTTTACGCTGGCGCTCGCGCTTGGCGCGAATATGAAAGACGCGGCGTACATCTCGAATATCGCGGCGGGTATCGTGGTAGGCAAGGTCGGGATAGCGGTCATCACACAGAAGGAATTGATAGAAAGGTTGAAATAATCCATGGAAGCAGCCGGTATAATTCCAGCGAGATACGGTTCCACAAGGTTCGAAGGCAAACTCCTGGCGGATTTTTGCGGTAAGCCCGTGATACAGCATACCTGGGAGAACGCGAAAAAAGCCAACACCATAGACGAGCTTATAATAGCCACGGATGACAAGCGTATTTATAATATTGCCAAAGGGTTCGGCGCGAATGTCGTTTATACCTCGAGCGCTCATAAAAGCGGCTCGGACCGGCTGACTGAAGTAGCCGCTTCTATTGACGCGAAGATCATCGTGAATATCCAGGCGGATGAGCCGTTATTGCATCCTTCGATGATAGATGATGTTTCAGGAGCTATTTTAAAAGACAGGGCGTTGGTTATGGCAACGCTCTGCCATAAAATAACAGACGTCCAGGAGATACAGGATCCCAACGTTGTCAAAGTAGTATTCGACAGGAACGGTTACGCGCTATATTTTTCAAGGTCGCCTGTGCCGTACGAAAGAATGGGGTCGGATGATAAATTACAGGTAATAGATTATTATAAGCATATAGGCATCTACGCTTACACAAAGGATTTTCTTTTTACTTTTAAATCGCTTCCGCAGTCGCGCCTGGAAAAAACTGAAAAATTGGAACAGTTACGCGTCCTGGAGAATGGTTACAAAATAAAAGTCATCGAGACAAAATATGATACAATAGGCATCGATACGCCTGAGGATCTGGAAAAGGCTGTTGAAATCGTGAAAGGAAAAAAATAGTATGCCAAAATATATTTTTATAACAGGGGGAGTGGTATCCAGCCTTGGCAAGGGGATCACATCCGCTTCCATCGGGAAACTCCTGGAATCTAAAGGGCTTAAGGTGACCATACAAAAATGCGACCCCTATATAAACGTGGATCCGGGCACGATGAATCCGTTCCAGCACGGAGAGGTTTATGTGACGGATGACGGCGCGGAGACAGATCTCGACCTGGGCCATTATGAGCGTTTTATAAACGCGAATATGACACAGGAAAACAACATTACCACAGGGAAAATTTATAACTCCGTAATAACAAAAGAGCGCAAAGGCGATTATCTCGGCGCCACGGTCCAGGTGGTCCCTCATATAACAAATGAGATAATAGCGCACATAAAAAAGGTTTCCCAGGGCAAGGACATAGACGTGGTTATCTGCGAGATAGGAGGGACAGTAGGTGATATAGAAAGCCTGCCTTTCCTTGAGGCTATAAGACAGTTCAGGCAGCATCTCGGGAGAGGGAATTCTATAAATATACATTTGACGCTTGTCCCTTATTTGAAAGCCGCGGAAGAGGTAAAGACAAAGCCTACCCAGCACAGCGTGGGAAAGCTAAGGGAAATAGGCATACAGCCTGATATACTGGTCGCGAGGACCGAAAAACCTATTTCAAAAAAGATAAAGGAAAAAATATCGCTTTTCTGCAATGTGGATGAGGACGCGGTAATAGACGCGCCTGATGTAAGGGATATATACGAGGTCCCGCTTTTATTCCAGGAACAGGGATTGGATAAGATAATACTGAAACTTCTCGAGGTCAGATACCAGGAAGGGGATCTTCGCGAATGGCGGGAAAAAGTCGTGAAAAGGTCGCTGCATCCTTCCAACAAGGTTTCGATAGCGGTCGTGGGAAAATATATAGAGCTCAACGACGCTTATAAGTCTATCTATGAAGCGCTTAAGCACGCCGGCATCGCTAACGATAGTAAGGTAAACATAAAGAAGATAGACGCGGAAGAGATAGAACAAAAAGGCGCGGAAAAATTTTTGAACGGGGTTTCCGGCATCCTGGTCCCGGGCGGGTTCGGCAACCGCGGCATAGAAGGCAAGATCGAGGCAATTAAATTCGCCAGGGAAAATAATATACCGTTTTTCGGTATATGCCTCGGCATGCAGTGCGCCGTCATCGAATTCGCCAGGCATGTGTGCAAACTTAAAAAAGCCAATTCCACGGAATTCGAAAAATGCACGCCGTATCCCGTGATAAGCCTTCTCGAGGAGCAGAAGAGGGTAAAGAACATGGGCGGTACCATGCGCCTGGGGGCGTATCCGTGCAAATTGAAAAAGGGCACGCGTAGTTTCGAGGCTTACGGGAAAGAAAAGATCTCAGAACGCCACAGGCACCGTTACGAGTTTGACGCGCATTATAAAAGAAGTATGGAAAAAGAGGGCCTTATTGTTTCAGGGTCATCTCCCGATCTCAGGCTTGTGGAGATAGTGGAGATGAAGGACCATCCGTGGTTTGTGGCGTGCCAGTTCCATCCGGAATTTAAATCAAAACCTGACAACTGCCATCCGTTGTTCAGGGATTTTGTGAGGGCGGCATTGAACAAACAGGCAAAAATATGACTAAAGAGATAAAAGCGGGTAAAGTCAAAATCGGGGGAAAAAATCCTATCGTACTCATAGCCGGGCCATGCGTGATAGAGAGCGAATCGCACGCTATGCGCCACGCCTTGAAGATCAGGAAGATATGCGCCAAGCTGGGCATAGGGTTTATTTTTAAATGCAGCTATGACAAGGCAAACCGCTCAAGCGTGAAGTCCTACAGGGGGCCTGGGATAAGTAAAGGCCTCAAGATCCTGGCAAGGATCAAAAAGGAGATAGGAGTGCCTGTGTTAAGCGATGTCCATTGCAGGTCCGAGCTGAGCGAAGCGAAAGAGGTACTGGATATTATACAGATACCGGCTTTTTTATGCAGGCAGACGGATTTTATTATAGCGGCCGCTGAAACAAAAAAGATAGTGAACATAAAGAAGGGGCAGTTCCTGTCGCCGTGGGACATTAAAAATATAATAGAGAAGGTTGAAGCCGCTGGCAATAGAAACATTATCATTACGGAACGCGGTGTAATGTTCGGATATAATAATCTCGTGAGCGATTTCCGTTCGCTCGAGATAATGAGAGAATACGGCTATCCTGTTGTATATGACGCGACTCACAGCGTGCAGCTGCCCGGAGGCGCGGGATGCTCCTCCGGCGGGGAAAGAAGGTTCGTGCCCGCTCTTTCGCGCGCCGCTGCCGCGACAGGCTGCGGCGGATTATTCCTGGAGGTCCACGAGGACCCGGACAAAGCGCCGTGCGACGGCCCGAACATGATCGCGCTGGATACGTTGGAAAAATTGCTGAAAGATGTAAAAAAAATAGATAGTATCGTGAAAACCGGCTAAGGCAACATTTATGACAGTGTCACAAATGTTGCCTTAGGAAATGTTATGATAAAAAAACGCGCTAGGCAGGTTTTGAAGGTCGAGGCTGATTCAATAAGGCATCTGATGTCCCGCATAAATGAGGACTTTGAGAAGGCCGTGGGCTTTATATACGCATGCAAGGGCAGGGTTGTCGTTACTGGTATGGGTAAGGCAGGCATAATAGGGCAGAAGATCTCCGCTACGCTCGCCTCCACAGGCACACCCAGTCTGTGGCTGCATTCCGCGGAGGCTATACACGGGGATCTCGGCAGGGTCAAAAAAGAAGACGTGGTAATCGCCATATCAAACAGCGGCGAGACCGAGGAGATAACGCATCTCATCCCTCTTATAAAAAAGATAGGGAGCAGGCTGATAGGGATTACCGGTTCAGCTAGGTCGACTCTCGCGAAAAACAGCGACGCAGTGCTGGATGTTTCCATTAAAGTTGAGGCGTGCCCCCTGGGGCTTGCCCCGATGGCGTCGACTACCAGCATGCTCGCGATGGGTGACGCGCTCTGCGCCGCGCTCATGGACAAGAGAAAATTCAAAAAAAGCGATTTTGCTTTTCTTCATCCGGGTGGAAGCCTCGGTAAACAGTTATTGCTCAAGGTAGAAGACATAATGCGCAAGGGGCAGGGCAATCCCGTAGTTAGGGAGGCTAAAAAGGTAAAGGACGTACTTCTTGCCATTACCGCCGCGAGGGCGGGCAGTGCCACCGTGGTTGACGCAAAAGGCAGGGTAAAAGGTATTTTTACGGACGGAGACCTAAGAAGGCATTTAGGCGTCGCAGGGTACAGGCATGCCTGTCCCCTCCTTGACAGGCAGGTAAAAGACGTCATGACAAAGAACCCCCGGACGCTTAAAAAAGATTGCCTTGCCGTCGAGGCGTTGAGGATATTGCAGGAATACAAGATAGACGAGATACCCATAGTGGACGAAAGAGGCAGGGCCGTAGGTTTGGTGGATGTGCAGGATTTATTGAAGGCGGGATTAGTGTAGGGGCACGGCATGCCGTGCCCCCGCGGATTGCTATGATAGAAGAAAAAGCTAAGAAAATAAAACTGTTGATACTGGATGTGGACGGTGTATTGACCGACGGCCGTATCGTATACGATAATTTCAATAACGAAATGAAATTCTTTAACGTCCACGACGGTTTTGGTATGGCCCTTTTATACCGCGCGGGCATAAAATCCGCGATCATAACCGCCAGGGGCAGCGGCGCGGTCAAACGCCGGGCAAAGGATATGCATGTCGCTAAGGTTTATTCAGGCCATAAAAAACTCGAGATCTATGAATCGGCAATCAAAAAATTCATGATGAAAGATGACGAGGTCTGTTTTATGGGAGACGATTTGATAGACCTGCCTGTCTTGAAAAGGGTTGGCCTAAGCATTGCCCCGCCTGAGGCCGCGGAAGAGGTAAAAAGGGCATGCCATTATATTACCAAAAAGGGCGGCGGCAAAGGAGCTGTACGGGAAGTCGCGGAGATCATATTGAAATCACAGGGTTTGTGGGACAAGGCGATAAAGGAATATACAGGGGATCCGGCATGACAGGTCAGGAAAAAGAAATACAAAGGCTTAAAAACGAGCTTTTAAAAGCGGATGAGGAGATCAGGAAACTAGCCGCGATAAAATCCGATTTTATATCGCTTATCTCCCATGAATTGAGGACGCCGATCACATCCATCAAAGAGAGCGTTTCCCTGGTGCTTGACGGCGTGGTTGGCCCTGTCAGCGAACAGCAGAAGAAGATACTTATCATAGCCAGGGATAATATAAAACGCCTGACAAAGCTTATAACAGACATCCTTGATATGTCCAAGCTGGAAGCAGGAAGGGTAGTACTGCATAAGAAAAAAATGGATATAAACGAATTAATAAAAGATGTCTATGCTTCCACGAAAATAGAAGCCGACCGGAAAAATATAGAATTTTATTTTTCCCCGGGCATGCCGATGGAATCCGCGTGGCTCGATCCGGACAGGATAGGCCGCGTAGTCAAAAGCCTTATATCCAACGCGATAAAGTTTAATAAGGAAAAAGGGAAGGTAAGCATATCCAGTTCCAGGGAAAGTAAAGACGGCAGGGATTTTATAAAAATTACCGTGGAGGACAGCGGCATAGGCATGCCGCAGGAGAAAATGAAAGACCTGTTCAAGGATTTTAATCCGCTGGATATGGGCATGACCCGCAGGCATAACGGGGCGGGCCTGAGCCTCGCTATCTCGAAAAGCATAATAGGGCTCCATGGCGGGGACATATGGGCGGCATCAGAGCCTGACAAGGGAAGTAAATTTATTTTTACCCTGCCGCTATACAAAAAACACGAGGAGTTTGATTTTTTAATGGAAGAGGCGCTCGAAAAATCCGTATATAACGGCATTAAGATCGCCCTGGTTATTTTAGAGATAAAGGACTTAAAAGCTAAGCCCGCGGATATTATCGCCGAGACCGAGGATATCATAAAAAAGACAGTACGGGGCCCGGAAGATAAGGTTATGAGTGACGGAAAAGAAGGCCGTATCATGATAATCGCCGCCGCGGACAGGCTTGGCGTGATGGAGATGATAAAAAGGATAGGGAATAATACCAAGACCCCTCTTTTCTTCGGTATTTCGATATATCCTGACGAAACCGCGAATAAAGAAGAGCTTGTAAAAAAAGCGGAAAAAGAACTGGAGAACTGCGGAAATCCCGCGGGGGTATTGAATAATGGATAAAAAAAAGATTTTGGTAGTAGATGACGAAGAGGATATTTTAAGTATATTGAGGCTCAGGCTGGAGGCGAATAATTATGAAGTCCTGACCGCTTCGGACGGCCAGGAAGGTCTTGATAAGGCAAGGGCAGAAAAACCTGATCTTATGATATTGGACCTTATGCTCCCTAAGCTTGACGGGTATGAGGTTTGCCGAATGTTGAAATTAGACGAGGCGTACAAAACCCTGCCCATTATAATAGTTACGGCCATGGCGGAGCAAAAATACGAGGATATTGGCGGGGATATGGGCGCGGACGCGTATATTACCAAGCCTTTCGAACCGGAGATATTGCTCAATAAGATAAGAGAGTTGTTAAATAAATAAGACACAGTCCCTCGCCGCCCGATGGTAAAAACCATGGCGGCTCGGGACGAATTTTGTTTCACAAAATTCGGAGGTCTAAAATGGATGAGCGGAAAAAGATATTAGTTATAGACGACGAAGAAGATATACAAAAATTACTGAAGATCAGGCTTGAACAGGAAGGATTTACCGTGGTAACCGCGGGAGACGGGGAAAGAGGGATACAGACCGCGGAGCTGGAAAAGCCTGATATTATTATTATGGATATAATGATGCCTAATATGGACGGTTATTCATGCCTTAAGGAGGTAAGGAAGAGCCAGAAGATAAAAGATACGCCTGTCCTGATGCTTAGCGGCAAGGAAGAGGAGAAGATAAGGGACCTTTTCGCCTTTCAAAAGATCAGCGGATACGTCGAAAAGCCGTTTGAGCTGGATATCCTGGTCATGAAGATAAAAGAAATATTAAAAGTCTGAGCCCCGCCCCTATTATTATTGACTTTTATCCGTTATATATGCTAACATACTTTGGCTATGGCTAAGAATAAGCCGAGAAGGGTGGTAATTTTTTTGCTCTTCAGGCTGATGAGTTTTATTGTCTTGATGCTTCCTTCCAGGATAGGGCTTAGACTTGGCCAGGCTTTCGGAGTTCTGGGCTTTTATATTCTAAAAAAAGAGAGACGGAAGGCGCTGGAAAACCTGGATATCGCGTTCGGCTCTTCCAAAAGCCCCGCGGAAAAAAGAAACATAGTTAAAAAGGTCTTTGAAAACCTCGGGAAAAATCTTATAGAGATAGCAGCCATCTCTAAATTCAATAAAACGAACATCGACACATATGTCTCATGCAGGGATATAGGTGTGTTGAGGCGGTTCGTGGAAGAAAAGAAGGGATGTATAATACTTTCCGGCCATTTCGGGAACTGGGAGCTCCTGGCCCATTACCTTTCGATGAAGGGGATGCCGTTGAGCGTGATTGCCAGGCGCGTGCGGATGGAGGGATTCGAGGCGTTTTTGTCCGGTATAAGGAAAAAAAATAACGTCAACGTAATATACAGGGACGCCTCGGCGCGGGAAATAATAACTCTTTTAAAAAATAAAGAATTCATAGGCATTATGCCCGATCAGGATATGGATAGTGTCTCGGGCGTATTTGTGGATTTTTTCGGGAAAAAAGCATGGACACCGAGCGGGGCGGCTGTTTTAAGCGTTTTGACGGGGGCCCCTATTATCCCGTGTTTTATGGTGCGGCGTCCGCACGGACACGAGTTTTTTATCGAAAGGCCTGTTGAATTGGTTAATACAGGCGACAGGAAAAAAGATATAACGGAAAATACCGGAAGATATACGGCTGTTATAGAGGACTATATAAGAAAATATCCGGACCACTGGGTATGGTTTCATGACAGATGGAAAACAAAAGAATGAAAAAGGCAGGTTTTTTTATTATTTTATTTATTCTTGCGGCGTGGCGCATTTCTTTTGCGGAAGAAAAACAGGCGCCAGCACAGCAGGAAGTGAAGGATTTTTCTTTCGTGCAATATAAGGAAGGCGGCTCACAGAAATGGAAATTAAACGGGCAGTCCGCGGAGGTCTCGGATAATAAAGTAAACATAGAATATTTGTCCGCCCTGTCTTTCGGAGAAGGCGCGGCGCTTAAATTAAAGGCCGATAAAGGCGTTTTTGATAAAGGCGATAACCTTGTCCATCTTACGGACAATGTCGTCGCGGCCTCTACCGACGGCACAAAAGTGTCCTCGGATTACATGGTTTGGGACGCGGAGACGAAAAGTGTTTCTACCGACGCCAGCGTGAACATAAAAAGGCCCGACATGGATATTACCGGTACGGGCGCGGTATGTGACATAGAAGGCAAGACAGCCGAACTGAAACACGATATAAACGCGGAATTTGTATCCGGCGAACCGCTTCCGCCCGGGTTTCCGGAGGTCAAGGAAAAGGCTGTCATAACATGCGACGGCCCGCTGGAATTGAATTACAGGCTTAACAGGGCATTTTTTCACGGCAATGTAAAAGTGGAGGATTCGAAGGGGAATATCCTGGCGGACCGTATAGATGTGTATTTCAGCCCGGAAACAAAAAAGGTCAAGTGCGTGGTCGCGCGCGGCAATGTGAAGATAATAAACGGGGAAAACATAACTTACAGCGAGAAGGCTATCTACCTGGTGGACCAGGCCAGGGTCATACTGCCCTCTAGGCCAAAACTGGTCATCAAAAGTGACGGAGCAGGCTACTAACGGACATCTCCTGGAAATAAATAATCTTGTAAAATCCTATGACGGTAAAAGGGTGGTGGACGGGGTCTGCATGAAGGTGAAGCGCGGGGAGGTAGTAGGGCTCCTGGGCCCGAACGGAGCGGGCAAGACAACCACTTTTTACATGATAGTGGGGATATTGAAGCCTGACGACGGCAATATAATGTTCGACGGGAACGATATTACGAAACTGGCGATGTACAGGAGGGCAAGGAGCGGTATAGGGTATCTTTCACAGGAACCTTCCATATTCAGGAAACTTACCGTTGAAGAAAATATAATGGCTGTACTGGAAACACTGCATCTTCCCCGCGAGGTGCGCCTGAGCAGGTTAAAGGCGCTCCTGGAAGAGCTGAACATAAGCCATCTCGCCAGGAAAAAGGCATATATGCTTTCAGGGGGAGAGAGGCGCAGGCTGGAAATAACCAGGGCATTGGTGACGAACCCTCTGTTTATTCTCCTGGACGAGCCTTTTAGCGGTATCGATCCTATCGCGGTTGCGGACGCGCAGGATATTATAGGAGAACTGAAAAATAAAGGCTTGGGGATATTGCTGACAGACCACAATGTCAGGGAAACGCTTGAAATAACAAATCATTCGTATATAATGGCGGAAGGAAAGATCCTCATTTCCGGCACAAAAGAGGTGCTGGTCAACGATCCTAAGGCAAGAGAACTGTATCTGGGAGAAAAATTCAGGTTATGAAACAGTCAGCTAAAAAATTGAAAAATTGTAAATATGTATTTGAGGTAAGCCTTCCCGCGGAAAAGGTAAAAGAGACATTCGATAAAGTATATAGCGAACTTGGAAAACATGTCAGTGTCCCGGGGTTCAGGCAGGGCAAGGCGCCAAAGGACCTCCTGGAGCTCCATTATTCCAAGACCGCGAGGGAAGAGGTATTGAAAAAACTCATACCCGATACTTATGAGAAGGTGCTGGAAGATAATAAGCTGGATCCTATAGGATACCCGGATATAAGCGACGTAAAACTTGACGTGAAAGAAGGTTTTTCTTATAAAGCTGTTATCGAGACAAAGCCTGACATAACGCTGAAAGGTTACAAGGGTCTTAAACTGAAAAAGAAAAACGCGGAGGTCAAGGAAGAAGACCTCGCGAGAAACCTGGAATACCTCAGGGAGATGCATTCGCAGAACGTGCCCAAGGAAGGCAGCCAGGAAAAAGAAAAGGTCCTGCCGAAACTTGATGATGAGTTCGCGAAAGACCTGGGCTTCGAGAGCCTCGAGAAAATGAAAGAGGCGGTAAGGCAAAGCCTTAAGACAAAGCTTGAGCAGGAAAGCGACAGCGACCTGGAAGTTCAGGTCATGGACAGGCTGCTGGAGGTAATGGATTTTGAGGTGCCCGAGACGCTCGTGAATTCGGAAAAAGAGAGATTGATGAAAGACGTCGGCATGCGTATCCAGTATATGGAGGCGCTCCAGAAAAAAGACAACCCGGACAAAAAACTGGTCCTGGAGGAAAAAGATAAAAAAGAATTGGAAGAGAATGCCTCCAAGCAGGCATTGCGCCAGGTAAAGGCGTTTTTTATATTGGACAAGATCGCGCAGGCGGAAAAGATATATTTAAAACAGGAAGAAATGGATAAATACATAGAAGACATGGCAAGCCAGTATAAAAAGACAAAAGAAGAGGTCAGGGGTTATCTGGAAAAAGGCCATGCCATGGACGAATTGGCAGTGAACATGAGGAATAAGAAGGTAATGGATTTTTTGCTGAAGGAAGCTAAGGTAGAATAAAAAGATAGAGGAGGCAGATATGTTGATTCCAATGGTAATCGAGCAGTCGGAGAGAGGCGAAAGGGCGTATGATATTTATTCGAGGCTCCTGAAAGACAGGATCATTTTTATCGGATCGCCTATAGACGATATAGTGGCGAATGTGGTTATAGCCGAGATGCTTTTTCTCCAGATGGAAGACCGCGAAAGGGAAATAAATATATACATAAACAGCCCGGGCGGCTCGGTTACGGCTGGAATGGCGATATACGACACGATGCAGTTTATAAAGCCCGATGTCTGTACTTATTGTGTGGGGCAGGCCTCGAGCATGGCCGCGGTTTTACTGGCGGCGGGCGCGAAAGGCAAGAGATACGCGCTTCCCAACGCGAGGATCATGATACATCAGCCGTGGGGCGGGGTGCAGGGCCAGGCCGCGGACATAAGCATACAGGCAAAAGAGATATTGAAGATGAGGGACAGGATCAACGAGATCCTGGCGAAACATACGGGTAAGCCGCTTGATAAAATACAGAAAGACACGGACAGGGATTATTTTATGTCCAGCCAGGAAGCGCTGGATTACGGGATAGTGGACGAGATATTCGTGAAAAGTAAAAAATAGCAAGGGGGACAACAATGTTAAAAAATTATTTATTGACACCCGGCCCTACACCTGTACCGCCAAGGGTGCTGGAAACCATGGCAAGGCCTATTATCCATCACAGGACTCCGGAATTCCAGAAAGTCATACAGGAAGTCGAAGAAAATCTTAAATATGTATATCAAACTAAAAACGAAGTCCTTATATTCGCTTCCAGCGGCACAGGGGCGATGGAAGGGTCTGTTATCAACCTGCTTTCGCCCGGGGACAAGGCCCTTGTAGTGCGGGGCGGAAAGTTCGGGGAGAGGTTCGGGGACATCTGCAAGGCTTACAGCATCGAATTTACCGCGCTCGAAGTGGAATGGGGAAAAGCCGTAGAGCCGGCAAAGATAGAAGATATGCTTAAAAAAGATAAAAAGATAAAGGCGGTCTATACGACATTGTGCGAGACTTCCACAGGCGTCGCGACTGATATAGAGGCGATCGGAAAGATAGTAAAAAATTACGAGGCAGTGCTTGTGGTCGACGCTATCAGCGCGCTCGCGGCGGTACCGGTAAAGACTGATGAATGGTATGCCGATATAGTTATATCCGGTTCCCAGAAGGGATTGATGATACCTCCGGGACTCGCTTTCGCGAGCGTAAGCCCGAAGGCGTGGCAAATGATAGAAAGCTCCACTTTACCGAAATATTACTTTGATTTTAAGGCTTACAGGAAGTCGCTCACAAAGACAGACACGCCATTTACCCCGGCGGTCAACCTGATGATAGCGCTTAAAGAGGCGTTGAAGATAATAAGAGAAGAAGGCCTGGATGTTATATTCGAAAGGCACAAGAAGATGGCATCAGCGGTGCGTAACGCGGTCAAGGCGATAGGGCTTGAACTATTCGCGCCTGACGTGTATTCGGACGGCGTGACCGCAGTAAAAGTACCCGCGGGGGTAGATGGCGAAAAGCTTGTCAAGACAATGAGGGATAAGTACGGGGTCGGCATAGCAGGCGGCCAGGATACCATGAAAGGGAAGATGTTCAGGATAGCCACTATGGGTTATATTACCTCGTCAGACCTTATAGTGTGCATAGCTACTTTAGAGACAGTCTTGAATGAAATGGGATATAAATTCCAGCTCGGCAGCGGGGTCAGGGCGCTGGAAGAAACATTGAAATAATCGCGCAGGAGGAGAAAGGCATGTTTAAAATTTTAGTAAGCGATCCGTTGGCGCAGGAAGGCGTGGATATACTCAAAAAGGTAAAAGAATTCCAGGTGGACGTAAAGCATAAACTGCCTCCCGAGGAATTAAAGAAAATAATAAAGGACTATGACGCGCTTCTGGTAAGGAGCGAGACCAAGGTCACCAGGGATATCATAGAGGCGGCCGATAACTTAAAGGTCATAGGAAGGGCGGGGGTAGGCCTTGATAATGTTGATCTGCCGGCCGCGTCCAAGAGAGGCATCATAGTCATGAATACGCCGGGCGGGAATACCATGTCCACGGCTGAACACGCGGTATCCATACTTCTTTCCCTTTCGAGGAACATACCCCAGGCGGACGCGTCTGTCAAAAGAGGGGAATGGGAAAGAAAAAAATTCATGGGCGCCGAGGTGTACGGGAAGACCCTCGGGATAATAGGCCTTGGAAGGATAGGAACGGAAGTGGCGAAACGCGCCATAGCGTTCGGGATGAAGATAATAGCCTATGACCCGTTCTTGTCAGTCGACAAAGCTAAAGAGTTAGGCATAGAATCCGGCGAATTAAAAGAGATATTTAAAAGAGCGGATTATATTACGGTACATTCGCCTCTTACTCAGGAGACAAAGCATATCATCGGTAAAGAAGCCATCGAAAGCATGAAACAGGGCGTGAGGATCATAAATTGCGCGCGCGGCGGAATAATAGATGAAGCGGCGGTGCTGGAAGGCATAGCGAGCGGTAAGATCGCGGGCGCGGCTTTTGATGTTTACGAGAAAGAGCCGCCCGCGAAAGATAATCCTTTATTCAAAAGCGATAAGGTCGTGCTTACGCCGCATCTGGGGGCGTCTACCGAGGAGGCGCAGATAAACGTAGCTGTCGAGATCGCGGACAGCGCGAGGGACGCGTTATTGGGCTGCGGCATAAGGAACGCGGTCAATGTCCCGTGCGTTGATTTCGAGATTTACAAAATATTACAGCCTCACATAAACCTGGGGGAAAAGATAGGTTTGCTTGTGTCCCAGCTTGCCAAAGGCAGGGTCCAGGAAATACAGATAAAATATTCCGGGGATGTTACTAAGTATAACCTGTCCCCGATCACGGTCGCTATTGTCAAAGGCGTACTGGCGCCGGTATTGCAGGAGACAGTCAATTATGTCAATTCCCTTATAGTGGCGAAAGAGCGCGGCATAAAAGTGGAAGAGATGAAGGCGACCATGCTCGAGGAATATTCAAGCCTGATAAGCGTGGAATTGAAGACAGACGCAGGGGTGAGGTCTGTTTCAGGCACACTCTTCACTAAAAAAGACGCGAGAATTGTCAAGATAGATGAATTTCACGTGGACGCTGTTCCCGAAGGCTACATGATAGTCGCCCATAATATAGACGTGCCGGGCATTATAGGTATGATGGGCACTATCATGGGAAAGAATAATATCAATATCGCGTCTATGACATTCGGCAGGGAAAAACCGGGAGGGAAAACATTGTCTGTCCTGAACGTGGATAGCGCTGTCCCGGAAAAGGTGCTTAACGAGGTAAGGAAAGATAAAAATATATTGGACGCGACACTCATCAAATTATAAAATTTTACGGAGATCCTATGAAAAATAACAAGATCTATATCCTCGATGTGACAAACAGGGACGGCGTGCAGACCGCCAAGCTGGGGCTTGCCAAGCTTCAGAAAACCATGATAAATATATTCCTGAACGATATGGGGGTATATGGAAGCGAGTGCGGTTTTCCCGTAACGCGGCACGAGACAAATTACCTGAACGCGAACATGGAGCTTGTCAGGGCGGGAGTGTTAAAACCTATTGCCCTTAACGGATGGGTAAGGGCTATAAAAGACGACGTGAAAAAAGCGGTCGAGATGACGAATATAGAGAACCTGAACCTTTCGATATCCACATCTGAGCAGATGACCAGCGGAAAATTCCTGGGCAATAAGACCAGGGACGATATATTGCTCATGATGACGGAAGCTGTTGACCTTGCCAGGAAAAAGAAATTAAAGATCGTAGGTGTGAACGCGGAGGACGCGTCAAGGACGGATATGCCGTATCTTATAAAATTCGCCAAGGCGGCAAAGGACCACGGCGCCGACAGGATAAGGTATTGCGATACGCTTGGTTATGACGACCCTTTCACGATTTACAAAAGGATAAAGATACTGGCGAGCGAGGTAAAACTGCCCATAGAGCTACATTGCCATAATGATCTGGGCATGGTGATCGCGTGCTCCGTGGCAGGCGCAAAGGCAGCTATAGACGCAGGCTGCGACGCGTATATAAATACCACGGTAAACGGCATAGGAGAGCGCGCGGGTAACGCGGACCTAGTTTCCATTATCCTGGCGATCAAATACTCCAGCGGGTTCGGAGGCAAATATCATCTGGATGAAAGGATAAAGCTGAACCACGCGTGGAAGATAGGGAAATACGCTTCGTACGCGTTTAAGGTACCTATACCTATAAATCAGCCTGGTATCGGCTCAAACGCCTTCGCGCACGAATCCGGCATTCACGCTGACGGGGCTTTGAAAGACAGGCGTAATTACGAGCTTTATGATTATGAGGAACTGGGAAGAGGCGATCCTGAGCTTATAGAAACAGGCAGGCAGATCATAGCGGGAGAATATTCCGGTATAAAAGGCTTCAGGAATGTGTATGATAAGCTGGAAATAAAATTCAAGGACGATAAAGAGGCCGCGAACATACTCGAGCTCGTCAGGTACGCCAATGTGCATACCCAGCAGCCGCTTACGCACGATGAACTGCGGTTTGTGGCGAAATATCCTGAGATAGCAAGAAAAATATTCACGATGACACCATAAGGAGTTTTTGTATGCCATGTACAGTTGTAGTAGGCGCGCAGTGGGGAGATGAAGGTAAGGGCAAGATAATAGATATCCTGAGCCGTGACGCCGATATTATAGCGAGGTACCAGGGAGGCAATAACGCGGGCCATACCGTTGTGATAGGTGAAAAGGAATTCATCCTGCACCTTATCCCTTCGGGTATCCTGAGAAAAGGCAAGCTCTGCGTAATAGGGAACGGTGTGGTAGTGGATCCAGAGGCGCTTTTGAGCGAGATAGATATGCTTGAAAAAAAAGGCATAAAAATAGACGGTAATCTCGTAATAAGCGAATGCGCCCATGTGATACTGCCGTATCATAAGGTTATAGATAAGAGGCGGGGCGCCCAGATAGGGACTACAGGAAGAGGTATAGGGCCTTGTTATATAGACAAGATGGCGCGCTGCGGCATCAGGATGACAGATCTTGTGAACGAGGATTCCCTCAGGAAAAAACTCTACGCGAATTTAGCGGATTCAGGCGAGTTTGACGCGGACCAGATATATAAAGATTATGTGGAATACGGCAAAAAAATAAAAAAGTACCTCGGGAATACAGCGGTAATATTGAATAAGGCGGTAGCGAAGAAAAAACATATCCTGTTTGAGGGCGCCCAGGGCACTCTCCTGGATATAGACCACGGGACATATCCTTATGTTACTTCTTCCAGCGCCACAGCCGGGGGCGCGTGTACGGGCACGGGTGTCGGGCCCGCCAGGATAGATAAAGTCATAGGCGTAGTAAAGGCTTATACGACAAGGGTAGGTGAAGGGCCTTTTCCCACCGAGTTCAAGAAAGACCTTATGGAAAAGATACGGTCCAAGGGCAGAGAATTCGGGGCCACCACGGGCAGGCCAAGGAGATGCGGATGGTTTGACGCGGTAATAGTAAGGCACGCCGTGACCGTTAACAGCCTTGATGAGATAGTGGTTACAAAGCTGGATGTCCTGGATGAGATGTCTCAAATAAAAATATGCACGGGATATAAATACAAAGGCAAGGTTTGCAGAGACTTTCCTGCGGATATAGAGACTCTTGAAAATTGCGAGCCTGTGTATGAAACATGCGCGGGGTGGATGAAAGATACTACGGCCGCGTTGAAGTATAAAGACTTGCCCGGTAACGCGAAAAAATATTTGAACAGGTTGTCAAAACTTTTAAACGTAAAAATAGGGATGGTCTCTGTAGGCTCGAAAAGAGAACAGGCATTCCGGATCTAGAAAGGAGAAGTAAAAATGTTATTTTTAGCACCGGTGGGTTCCATATTGGCGCTTGGTTTCGCGTTTTATCTGGCGGTATCAATACTCAGGAAAGATGAAGGAAACGAAAAGATGAAAGAGATAGCGGCCGCTGTCAGGATAGGCGCGAACGCGTATTTAAAGAGGCAGTACCTTGGCGTCTCTTTATTTTTTATAGCGGTGTTTTTTATCCTCCTGGCATTATCGTTATTTAAATATCTGCCCATATTCGTGCCTTTCGCGTTTTTGACAGGCGGGTTTTTTTCCGGTCTCTCGGGTTTTATAGGAATGACAATAGCCACACAGTCCTCTAACAGGACCGCCGCGGCTGCGATGAAAAGTTTAAACGCCGGGCTCAGGGTAGCGTTCTCAAGCGGGGCTGTCATGGGCCTTACGGTCGTTGGTTTAGGGCTTTTGGATTTAAGCATATGGTATTATTTTTTAGACTGGTATTATTCAGCGCATCCCCTGCCTATGGGAGGGGATAAGATAGGCGCGATTACTTCCACAATGCTCTGCTTTGGAATGGGCGCGAGTTCGCAGGCGCTCTTTGCCCGCGTCGGAGGCGGCATATTCACAAAGGCGGCGGACGTGGGGGCTGACCTTGTAGGGAAAGTAGAAGCGGGGATACCCGAAGATGACCCGAGAAACCCGGCTGTTATAGCGGACAATGTCGGGGACAATGTGGGAGACGTCGCGGGTATGGGAGCGGACCTTTATGAGTCATATGTGGGTTCGATTGTGGCTACTTCCGCGTTAGGAGTCGCGGCTGGGCTTGGCCTGGCAGGTGTTACTGTCCCTATGGTCATGGCCGCGGTAGGTGTACTGGCGTCTATCATAGGCACATTTTTTGTTAAGAGCAGGGAAGACGCAAGCCAATCTGTTCTATTGGCTGCTTTGAGAAAAGGCGTGTTTGCCAGTTCTTTTATCGTGGCAATAGCGTCTTATTTCCTTATAAAGCATACGCTCGGGGCGCAGTATATGGGCGTTTACTGGTCGGTAATATCAGGGCTTGTGGCGGGCGTATTAATAGGCCTCGCCACCGAATATTATACATCAAGCACATTCAAACCTACCCGGACAATAGCTGATGCCAGCGTTACAGGGCCCGCGACCGTCATTATAGGCGGCATCGCTGTGGGTATGATGTCAACGGCGATACCTGTGCTGGTCGTGTGCGCGGCTATACTGGCGAGCTTTTTCTTTGCCGGAGGCGCGCATAATTTTAACATTGGGCTTTACGGTATAGCTATCGCGGCTGTAGGCATGCTTTCCACGCTGGGCATAACCCTTGCGACAGACGCTTACGGACCTGTCGCGGATAACGCGGGCGGGAACGCGGAAATGGCTCATCTGCCGCCCGAGGTAAGGAAGAGGACAGACGCGCTGGACGCGCTTGGAAATACAACAGCTGCCACAGGCAAAGGTTTCGCAATAGGCTCGGCAGCTCTTACTGCCTTAGCTTTAATAGCGGCGTACAGGGACCAGGTATGGCTTTTTGGAAAAACCATGGATTTGAGTTTAATGAACCCTTCTGTATTGATAGGCCTTTTCATAGGAGCGATGCTCCCGTTCTTATTCTGCTCCATGACCATGAGAGCGGTTGGAAGAGCGGCGACAAAGATTGTGGTTGAGGTCAGGCGGCAGT
Organism: Candidatus Omnitrophota bacterium; assembly: GCA_041653835.1. Classification (GTDB taxonomy): domain Bacteria; phylum Omnitrophota; class Gorgyraeia; order Gorgyraeales; family Gorgyraeaceae; genus UBA10183. The sequence continues at coordinate 33,649 of JBAZEP010000008.1, read as the reverse complement.
TTAAAGAAATAAAAGGCCTGATGGAAGGCACGGCAAAACCGGATTACGCCAGATGCGTAAATATCGCTACAGTAGCCGCGCAAAAAGAAATGGTAATACCTTCACTTTTGGCTATAACCGCTCCTATAGCGGTGGGACTGCTTGTGGGGGTTAACGCTGTAGGCGGGCTTCTGATGGGCGCGACAGTTACGGGATTCGCGCTTGCTGTCATGATGGCGAATTCAGGCGGGGCATGGGATAACGCGAAGAAATATATAGAGGAAGGCCATCACGGGGGCAAAGGTTCGCCCGCTCACAAGGCAGGCGTTGTCGGGGATACAGTGGGGGACCCGTTCAAGGATACTTCCGGCCCGTCGCTTAATATATTGATAAAATTGATGTCGATGGTGTCTATCGTATTCGCGTCGTTCATTATAAAAAATACTCTGTTCAAATAGACAATTTCAAGAAAAACTTCAATTTTCTTGACTTTGCGCAGAAGGTGTATTATTATTAACAAAAATGAATAGGGGAGGATATTATGGCCGTTAATAAAAGATTGTTCGCTATTTTAATTTTGGTGTTGGTTTCCGTGACTGTATCCGGATGTTCGGTAACATTTCAGACAAGGCATAAGAGCGATGTGGCGAGGATAGACGCGCTCGGCAGCGAAATAGACGCGCTGAACGCGAAGTTAAACCAGCTGCAGGAGCAGAAAGAAGACGAGTTGTCCGAGTTGGAAAAGGCCAAATTGCTTCTTGAAGAGAAATTAAAACAGGAAATAGACGATAAAAGCGTACGCCTCGAGATGGCGCAGAAAGGCCTCGCTATAATATTTTTGACAGAGGTGCTTTTTGATTCGGGCAAGGCGGACATAAGACCGGAGGCGTTTTCTTCTCTCGACAAGATAGCGAATGTCCTGAAAGAAAACGTGGAAGACAGGAACATAGGCATAGAAGGGCATACGGATAACGAGCCCATAAAGCATTCCAAATGGAGATCCAACTGGGAACTTTCCACGTCAAGAGCGACCAGCGTCCTTCATTACCTCGTGGATACCAAAGATATAGATCCGAAGAGGGTGGCGGCAATAGGTTATGGCGAATACAGGCCGGTGGTTTCCAATGATACCGCCGCGGGTAAAAAGCAGAATAGAAGGGTAGAAATAGTCATCCTTCCCAAGAATATGGAAAAGATCCAGGCGGATATGGATAAGATAACGCAGAGGAAACAGCAGATAGAAAGACAGCTTAAGAGATACAAAAAATAATAATTCGCACAGTGGTTAATATAAAACCGTAGAAAAACGCGAATCGTATTTGACTTAAAATGCGGATTCGCGTTTTTCTTTTCGAATGAATATCCCAAAACATATCGCGATAATAATGGACGGCAACGGCAGATGGGCTGAGGCCAGGGGCCTGCCAAAGGTCATGGGGCATGCCCAGGGAGTGGAGGCGGTAAAAAGGACCGTGAAGGCATGCATCGAAACAGGCGTTAAAACCCTGACGCTTTACGCTTTTTCGACCGAAAACTGGTCAAGGCCGGAACATGAAATAAAGGCATTGTTCCAGCTGTTGGAAAATTTTATCGACAGGGAATTCAAGTTATTCCATAATAACGGGATCAGGTTCCGCGTCATAGGCGAAAGGGAAAAGATACAAAAAGACCTGCTTTCAAAGCTGGAGAGAACCGAAAAAGATACATCGGATTATAAAAACCTGACGCTGAACATAGCCTTGAGTTACGGCGGGCGCCAGGAGATAGTTAACGCCGCGAGGGCTTTGGCGAAAGACGTCAAAGACGGTAAAATGGAGTTGTCCGGCATAGACGAAAAGATATTTTCGGACAGGCTCTATACGGCGGGACAGCCGGATCCCGACCTTCTGATACGCACGAGCGGCGAGATGCGCATATCGAATTTTCTCTTATGGCAGATATCCTACGCGGAACTGTATGTGACCGAAAAACTCTGGCCTGATTTCGACAGGAAAGAATTAAGCAAGGCCATCGAGGAATATAATAAAAGAGACAGAAGATTCGGGGGGAGATAACTTATGTTCAAACGAGTTGCCAGCTCCGCAGTTTTGATATCGGCAGCGATCCTCAGCATATTTGTATTGCCGATATGGACGCTGGGGTTAACAGCATCTATATTCATAGGCCTGAGCCTTTACGAATTTTTCAGGTTAAGCGGGGCGAAAAAGATATTTCCGATAAGTTTCGCTTATGTAGGGATCCTTTCGGGCGCGTTATTACCGTGCATTACCTATCTTTACAGGCCTACCGGCGGCATATGGGAGATGGTATTTTTTATAATAATATTAATAACGCTTTTCATGATACACTTTACAAGAAAAGAAAGCCGGAACGCAGTAAACCTTATAGCTGTTACCTTGTTCGCCATTTTCTATATAGGCTGGTTTTTTACATTCCTCGTAAAGATAAGATTCCTGGAGGACGGTCATAAGCTGGTGGCGTATCTCTTGCTTGTCACAAAGTCAGGGGACGTAGGCGCGTATCTTATCGGGTCTAATTTCGGAAGGCATAAGCTTATACCGAGGATAAGTCCGAATAAATCAGTGGAAGGCGCTATAGGCGGATTTATATTCAGCATAGCGTGCGCTATTATCCTTGGCAGGCACTATATCTCATGGATGAATTTCAGTTTTGTGCTGATAAGCGGTGTCCTGATAGGGATCTTCGCCCAGTTAGGAGACCTGGCAGAAAGCCTCATTAAAAGGGATTACGAGGTGAAGGATTCGAGCGTATTTTTTCCCGGCCTCGGCGGTATGCTGGATGTAATAGACAGTATACTTTTTACAGCCCCTATCTTTTATATCTGCCTGGCTATTTTCAGGTAAAAAACATTATGGAAAGAATAGCGGTTTTAGGTTCCACGGGTTCAATAGGCACCAGCGGGCTTCGGGTAATATCAAGGTTTCCCGAAAGATTCAAGGTGTCCTGCTTGGCCGTAAATTCGAATATAGAGTTATTGCTGCGCCAGGTAAAGGAATTTAAGCCCGGGGCTGTGTGTGTTGTTGACAGAAAGAAGGCGGCGGAATTCAGGAAAGAGTGCCGGAAAGTAAAAATATACGAAGGCGAGGATGGGCTATGCGCTATGCTGGAGGAAGCAAAAACAGATATTGCCCTCGTAGGCATAGTGGGGTCATCCGCGCTTTTGCCTATCATGACGGCGCTGGGCAGGGTAAAAAAACTGGCCCTCGCGAATAAAGAAGCGCTTGTCATGGCGGGCGGGCTTATAATGAATAAAGCAGCGGGGAAGAAGGCCGTGGTGGTGCCGGTGGACAGCGAGCACAGCGCGATATTTCAATGTATAGGAACAAGCGGCAGGAAGGATTTAAAGAAAATTTTCCTCACGGGTTCGGGTGGGCCTTTGCTGAAAGTCAAAAGGTCGGCGTTTAAGGATATTACGGTAAGGCAGGCGGTTAATCATCCCAGATGGAACATGGGCAAAAAAATATCCGTGGACTCCGCCACGATGATGAATAAAGGCCTGGAAGTAATAGAGGCGAGCTGGCTTTTCAATACGGATATTAATAATATAGAGATACTGATACACCCTGAGGCTGTGGTCCACTCGATGATAGAGCTTATCGACGGAGCGATAATCGCCCAGATGGGCGCGTGCGACATGAGGGCGCCTATACAGTACGCGCTTACATATCCCAACAGGCTTTGTTCCGGCATTAAAAGCCCGGAATTTCCTAAAATAAAAAGCCTGAATTTTTATCGCCCGGATCTCAAAAAATTCCCGTGCATAGGGCTGGCGTACGAAGCGGGAAAAAGAGCCGGGACATTTCCGGCGGTCTTGAACGCTTCGAATGAAGTAGCTGTAAAGGAGTTCATTGGAGGTAATATAAGATTCATAGATATACCAAGGGTAATCGAAAAAGTCATTGACCGGCACAGGGGTGTTAAAAATCCCGGGTTGGAAGATATATTAGAGGCAGATAGCTGGGCCAGGATAAAAACGCACGAATCCCTAAGGGTAGATTTTTGACAGTGTCAAAAATCTACCCTTAGGGAAATTGGGGGAGGTATATGGTATCTTTAATTTCATTTATAGTAGTTTTGAGTATATTGGTTGTTGTGCATGAGTTTGGGCATTTTATAACCGCGAAGAAAACAGGTGTGCGCGTCGAGAAGTTTTCAATAGGATTCGGGCCTGAGATAGCGGGCATCACAAAGGCTGGGACCAGATATTCCATCTCGATGATACCGCTGGGGGGATATGTAAAATTAGCGGGCGAGACAGGTCCGGAAGGGACAAAAGGCGAGAAATGGGAATATCTCTCCAGGACGACAGGAGAGAGGGCAAGGATAATACTGGCGGGGCCGCTGTTGAATTATATACTCGCGTTCGTGATCTTTTCAGCCGTATTTATGGCGGGGAACCCTACATTGACGTCAAAAGTCGGCAAGGTCATGGAAGGATATCCGGCAGAGGCTGCCGGCCTGAAAGTCGGGGATAAGATATTAAACATTAACGGCAAAGACACGATTTACTGGGAAGATGTTACCGAGATCGTACATGGAGGCAAAAATCAGGAAATGGATGTACTGGTGGAAAGGGACGGGCAGCGGATAAACCTTAAGGTCACACCCAAATCTCATGAGATGAACACTATGTTCGGTTCAAAGAAAAGCGTTGGTATAATGGGCATTACTCCGTCCGATGACATCGTGTATGTAAAATACGGGTTCCTGAAGTCTATTTATATGGGCGCCGAAAAATTATGGACTCTTACTTATATAACCTTCAGGGCTTTATGGGCAAGCGCCACCGGCGCCATACCTTTGAAAGAATCCATGACAGGGCCCATAGGTATATTCTACATAACAGGCCAGGCAGCTAAGCTCGGGCTTGTTTATTTATTGCAGTTAATGGGCGTGTTGAGCGCGTCGCTGGCTATCTTTAATATTTTACCTGTTCCTGTATTAGACGGAGGGCATCTTTTGTTCCTGACGATAGAAAAGATCAGGAAAAGGCCGGTTTCGATCAAGGCGCAGGAGAATATAACACAGGCCGGCATGGCGCTTCTTATTATTTTAATGCTGTTCGTATTCTATAATGATTTTATCAGGTTCGGGATATTCGAGAAAATCTCGCATTTATGGAAAAGATAAAAACAAGGCAGATTAAAGCAGGCAATATCAGAATAGGCGGGGGTTCTCCTGTCAGTATCCAGTCAATGTCTAAGACTGATACGCGGGATGTCCGGGCCACCGTAAAAGAGATAAGAGAGCTTCAAAGCGCGGGTTGCGAGATCATAAGGGTCGCGGTAAAGGATTTTGAGGCGGCAGGAGCCATAAAAGCGATAAAAAAAGGCATAAAGATACCGCTTGTCGCGGATATCCATTTTGATTACAGGCTGGCATTATCCGCTATTGAGAGCGGGGCAGATAAGATACGGCTTAATCCGGGCAATATCTATAAAGAAGACGAGATAATGGAGGTCGTGAAATCAGCGAAGAAAAGGAAAATACCCATAAGGATAGGGGCGAATTCAGGATCATTGCGCAGCCGGCTCCTCAAGCCGCCTGCGGCGGTTCACGGAGTCGCAGGGAATATGGTAAAATCTGTTTTAGATTATATAAAAATATTGGAGAGAATGGACTTTTACGATATAATAGTGTCATTAAAGACATCAGATGTCAGGAGTACCATAGAGGCTTATCGGCTGTTTTCTAAAAAATCAAGATATCCTCTTCATCTTGGCGTTACAGCGGCAGGCCCTGTTTCAACAGGTATTGTAAAATCTTCCATAGGAATAGGCGCCTTACTTATGGAAGAGATCGGGGATACGATCAGGGTTTCATTGACCGGAAATCCCGTAGAAGAAGTTCTGGCGGCCAAAAATATCCTGCAGGCATTGGAACTCAGGAATTTCGGCCCGGAGATTATTTCATGCCCGACATGCGGCAGGTGCCAGGTTAATCTTAGTCGTATAACAGAAGAGTTGGGTTTAAAGTTTAAAGTTCAAGGTTTAAAGGATAATATTAAGATAGCGGTAATGGGCTGCGAGGTTAACGGCCCTGGCGAAGCCAAAGAGGCTGATATAGGCATCGCGTGCGGTAAAGGTTCAGGGGTTATTTTCAAAAAAGGTAAGATTATAAAGAGGGTAAAGGAAAAAGAGATAGTTAAAGAATTGTTAAAGGAAATATAATATAGGGTTCTCGACTCGCTTCACTCGCTCGAACAATATTCTTCGAGCGGACAGATAGTCATGTGTGTAAGCTCAGTCGAGAAGGTATAATATGCGCTGGACAAAATATTTCATCCCAACATTAAAAGAAGTCCCTAGCGAAGCCGAGGCAGTAAGCCACAGACTTATGATACGCGCGGGGCTGATAAGAAAACTTATCTCAGGAGCTTATACATACCTTCCCCTGGGGCTCAGGGTTTTAAAAAAAGTCCAGGCTATAATCCGTGAGGAAATGGACGCCGCGGGGGCAATCGAACTTTTTATGCCTTCGATGCAGCCTGTCGAGCTGTGGTACGAGTCAGGGAGATTCAAGGATCTTGGCGAAGACCTTATTACTTATAAAGACAGGCATAACAGGGTAATAGTTTTCGGGCCTACACATGAAGAAGTGATAACAGACCTTGTCAAAAACCATGTAAACTCCTATAAACAGCTCCCGATTACCCTTTATCAGATCCAGACCAAATTCAGGGACGAAGTCAGGCCGAGGTTTGGGGTCATAAGAAGCAGGGAATTCATAATGAAAGACGCTTATAGTTTCGACAGGGATTGGAAGGGCCTGGACGAAAGTTATGAGAAGATGTACAAGGCGTATGAAAGAATTTTCAGGAGATGCGGTTTGAATGCTATCCCTGTCGAGGCTGATTCAGGTGTCATGGGCGGGGATGTTTCGCATGAATTCATGGTGATCGCGGAAAGCGGCGAAGACCTATTGGCGCATTGTGTTTCATGCGGATACGCGGCAAGCCTGTCTGTGGCGGAATTAGTAGGGGACAGGCATGCCTGTCCCCTGCAAGACATGAAAAGATTAAAAGAGGTGGATACGCCCGGGGTCACGACCATAGAAAAGGTTGGGCATTTATTAAAGGTTAGTCCCGAAAAAATGATAAAAACGCTTATTTATACGGCGGATGATAATCCTGTAGCGGTCCTGGTAAGAGGGGATCATGACGCTAATGAGGCTAAGATAAAGAAATATTTGAAATGCCTGAAACTTGAAATGGCGAACGAAGAGGTTATTAAGAAAGTGACAGGCGGCCCTGTTGGGTTTTCAGGGCCTGTGGGGCTGAAAGACACAAGGATTATAGCTGATAATTCCATAAAAGGCATGGTTAATCTTGTGACAGGCGCGAATAAGAAGGACAGGCATTATATAAATACGAATATAGACAGGGATTTCAAAGTGAGTGATTGGGCTGATCTTAGGATGATCACTGATAAAGACACTTGTCCCAAATGTGGCAAGCCTGTAAAAATAGAACACGCCATAGAAATGGGCCATGTGTTTAAATTAGGCCTTAAATATTCAAAGGCGATGAAGGCGGAATTCGTGGATGAAGACGGCAAATTGAAACCTGTTGTGATGGGGTGTTACGGCATAGGCGTAAATAGGATCATAGCTACGGCAATAGAGCTCCATAATGACAAAAAAGGCATAATCTGGCCAGCGGCAATAGCACCTTTCCAGGTTCTAATAACACCTATAAATTACAAACAGGAAAATATAAAAGAGGTATCAGAAAGTATATACGAAGAATTGAGCAAACTTGACATCGAAACACTGCTCGATGACAGGGATGAGAGCGCCGGGATTAAATTCAATGACGCCGAGCTCACAGGCATACCTGTTTCTATAGTTATAGGGGACAAGGGCCTTAAAAGAGGGGTTGTTGAGATAAAGATAAGGGCGTCAGGCCAGATCCTGGAAGTTAAAAAAGAAGAATTAAAAGACAAAACCATATCATTATTAACCGCATAATACCAAAAAAATATCATATTTTTGTTTGACAAGAAAGCGGTTACATGTTATACTTTTATATAGTAATTTAAAAAGTATTTTAAATATAATATTAAAAGGAGGATTCATGTCTGCCAAATCATTCAAGAAAATTATCTCGATCGTAGCGTTAATTGCCTTTCTATTTACTAATAGCATATATGCAGCACCCGATTCCAAGTCTATATTCAAAAACAAAAAAATAAATTACCAAAAACTAAGCACTGAAAAAGAAGAAACACTCCAGAGGAAAAAAGCTGTTCTTCAGGGAGAAGATGCGGACGCCAAACAGCAGGCTTCCCAGAAGAAAGAAACACAGAGGATTCTTTCTTCACATTTAAGCGATCTGTCGCAGATACACATTCCTCAGGAAATAGGCAGTGTTATAGAGGTATACCAGGCAGAAAACGTCAAAGGGCAAGAAGCGAAACCATTGGTAGTCCATATACAGGATCTGCACACTAATCCCGAGGCAAGCTTTAATTTAGCCAAAATACTGGAAATATTGGTTAAAGATTACAATCTCGGGCTTGTATGTTCGGAAGGCGCTGACGGGGTCGTGGATACATCAAGTGTTTCAAGTTTTCCGGACGCGGAGGTAAGGGCAAAAGTTGCCAAGCTATTTGTTGATTCGGGAGAGTTGACAGGCGAAGAGTATCTTTCCATAACCAAATACCCGGAGCTTCCGATATGGGGCATAGAAAATAAAAATGTTTATTTCAAGAATATAGAGGGATTTAATAACATAATGAAATTCAACCCTGACAGCGGGGTTTTTATATCCCAGGCTAGAAGGGCGTTGGAAGGATTAAAACCAAAGATATATTCAAAAGAACTTCTCGCGATAGACCAGAAAGAAGCCGAGTATGATAGCCGGAAAATAGAAACAGCCGATTACCTTAAATACTTGACCGCTTATCTCCAAAAATTGAAAATCCCCACAGCGGATTATAAAAATATATCTATTCTGAATGAGACCATGGCCAGGGAATCAAAGATATATCAAGTTAAGATCATGCAGGAATCCCAGAATCTGCTTTTGAATTTACAGTCAGCCGTCGCAGCTAACTCCAGCCGTACTGATATGGATATCCTTATGGCAAAGGCCCAGCTCTTCAAGGACCAGAAAATATCCCCCTTTTCATTCTATAGTTACTTGAAAGACCTTGCAGAAAAACATCTTAAAGAAAAAGAAGGCCTTGCTAAAAAATATCCTAACCTGGTAGATTTTATAGATTATCTTACCAAGGTAAATTCTCTTGATTCGGCAAAACTTTTTACCGAAATGGAATATCTGACTTATGATATAAAGCAAAAACTCGGCCGGAATGAGGAAGAAAAGAATCTGACTCAGGCCCTGCGCAATATAAGGTTTCTGGAGGGATTTTTCAACCTCAAGATCTCTAACGAAGAACTGGATTATTACCTCCAGAACAGGGATTCCCATAAAGTAAGTTTCTTTAAAGATTTTCTCCAGCCTGCCCTCAAAAAATATAATCTTTCAGATTTTGTGGATTTTAACCCAGACCTGATAGATAACCATTTGCAGGAACTGGAGGATTTTTATAAAATAGCGAAGTCCCGTGATTCCCTGATGTTTAATAATGCCGTCTCTGAAATAGAAAAACGCCGGGTAAACGTAGCCGCGCTTGTTTCTGGAGGGTTCCATACAAGGGGTATCACAAAGCTTCTGAAGGAAAGGGGTTATTCATACGTAGTAATCGCCCCCTATTCCAATACAGAGATAGACGAGGAAAATTACCATTTCCTCTTGTCAGGCAAACGTAAACCCATAGAAGAGCTTATCAAGGAACTCGATAATGCACCCAAAGAAACAGGGGATTCCAGTAAAATATCGTCGAATTTGAGGGTGCCGATGAACTTTGGAAAGGTGGCTATTGATAAGAGAGTGGAAGAAGCGGTTACGATCACGGCGAACGCAAATATAAATGACGACGACGTCTTTGAATTGTTAAAAAGTTTTTCCGGTAACGAGGCCGTTGCCGAGTTAGAAAAATATACCCGGATACATGGTAAAGATAATAAAAAAAGAGGTATTGAAATAAGCTTATCCAGGCTCGGCATAGAAAAGATAAAGATGGTTTTAAACGACGCATTTTTAAGCGCTGACAGCAGAAACCTGATATCTAAATATTTAATATTCGGAAAAGGAAGTATATTTTATTTTTGGGAAGAGTTGGATGAAAGCCAAAAGCAGAGGTTTGTAGATCAATTGGAGACTATAGACATAGATGGAGCTGAAGCGCTGTTTAATGACTATGTTGTGAATAAAAAAGAAGGGGCCAAGGTCACTATTTCCAGTGAACAGGAACTAGGCGTTCCTTATGCTGATGATTTGACGGTCGAATACGGTATTGAGCGTATAGACGCGAAAAATACAGGAGAGAAGGCTTTCAGGGAGGGGGAAGTCGGTATATTAGAGTTGGCCGGAGGCAGTGGTTCGCGATTAGGTTATGAATATCCGAAGATAATGTTCAATGCGTCTTCTATAATGCATAAATCATTAGGAAGGATGAGGGCTGAAGCTATACGCGCGTTGTCAGAGGAATATGGAAAGCCGATACCATGGATTATAATGACGAGCGATGTCACGGATAAAGAGACACGGGAATTTTTTAATAGCCAGCTTATAAACGGTAAATATTTTAATCAGGTACCGAAAGAATGGGTTAGGTTTAAACGCCAGCGTGTTATGCCGCAGGTTACTGATACAGGGGAATTCGTGCTGGCTAAATCGAAAGATATGATCAGCGTGGGCGGATTTGGGCATGGAGACGCGAGAGACTATGTGCTCAAAGATAAAGATATATTAAAATGGCTTGAAGGATTTGGTGTTAAATATGTCGCGATGGTTAATGTGGATAATGCTTTTATGCCGGATGTAGGCGCTATAGGGTATCATATTAAAAGAACTTCTAATACGAAACCCGGGACAGAGAAGATGAGTATGCTGCTGGTAAGGAAAACAGGCCCGAAAGAAAAAGTAGGCATAGCTGTTTTATTGAACCGTAAGAACGGCCTAATAGAATATAATCAGATACCTTCGGAATTGTTATATTTGACCTATGTTTATATGAGAGAGAATGAAAAGGTGGTGTTTTATAAAGAAAACGGTGTTTACAAAATAATGACTTTAGAGAGTTTTAAAAATCAGTTCAAAGGAAATATCGGCAACAGCAAGTGGATAGAAGAGCATCTGGCGGATATCGCTGAATTACCGAAAGATTTTTCATTTACATTTTCAGGGGTAGACTATGGGGGCAAAGGCCAGGATATCAGGGATTTCGCGAAATTATGGCTTGAACATGGAAATATTAATACTCTAATATGGACTCTTGATTCTTTTACGGACGAGGCGCATCCTTTAGAAGAATTGCCGGTAGTCGTGGCTAAAAATAAAGCGGTAGAAGGATATAGTCCGGTTTCTGTGGCATCCGGCACTATTGAAACGGTAAAAACAAATAAGTTCGAGGTAATGGCTTTCCACGGATTTATAGGTAAAAATAATATAATTACAGGAAACGTCAGAGGCGCTCATATATTTGTCCCCAGGGCCGGAGGTTTCGCCCCTATAAAAGATGCGGAAGGTAAAGGCGTGGATACTGTTTCAAGGGCAAGAGCGTTATATTCAGAAAATGCAGTTTCATTACTTAAAAAAGCGGGATGGTCAGTGGCGGCATATAAAGATGACTTATTAAAAGCTAATAATGCCATAGTGGAATTATCTCCGGCATTCTCGTTTCCGGACGGTAGATATCTGAAGGGGAAAATAGGCGAGGGCGGGATAGTCAAAGACAAGGCGGAATTATATCTTGGGGGATCACATACTACCATAGGAGATAATTTCTCAATGGAAAGTAACAGTACTTTTAAATTGAGAATAGAAGATGAATACAATCCCGATACCAAGGTAACTATAGGGGACAACGTGCAGGTAGCGGGAAACGCGTCCTTTATAATAAAAGATTCAGGAAAATTAATAATAGATGACGGTGTTCTATTAAGAGGGAGGCATGAATATAGAATTGCAGGAGGAGATACCCTTCAAATACATAAGGACGGCGTGAAATTAGTGAAATCAGACGGCGCTGTTAATAATGGAGAAAAGTTGGCATCTAATGAGGGCATTCAATGGGCCCTTTCCCGTGAAGTGGGTATTGTCTTGACAGATGACCAGTTCGATCTTCTCCCTGAGAGGGTAAAGGGTTATTTAGCTTCGGATAGTTTTATCCGTGACATGAAAAACGGCATTATTTCCGGCAAGCTTCAGGACGCGAGATTCGAAGTGGCCAATGCCGCCATGCAGGGCATAGAAAATCTGCCTGCCAGGATAAATTATATAAATATAAATAAAAATAAAATATGGGCGGATGAGACAATAAAGAATTACGTGAATACATTCAAGACCGGAGAAGGCAGGGCATTATTGGAGATAAGCAATATAATGTATTATATGGAACAGCTTAAGCCGTATCAGCTGTCGAGCGGCGAGGCTTTAATGAAAATAGCTTCATGGATAGCGCAGGAAAATGAGATTATTCCTTTCGAGTTTGGCGGGGAAGAAGGCATAGATATAGATGAAGATTTATTGAAGAAGTTAAAAGATGGGCTTGTGGATATATTTCTGATAGGATCCAAAACAGGTGAGGAATTTATTAAAGTTAAGGCGGTCAACGCCTCTAAAAAACTTGCATCGGATGAAGGGGTTGATATGCTCTCTCAATGGAATAAATGGATGGACATGGACATTTCTATGGAGGATTTTAACGGCGATATGTTCAGGGATTATGATTACAGGTCTACAGGCCGCGTATTTAAACCCGAGATGGCGTTTCGTTTCGGCCTTGTGTGGGCAAAGATGGCCCTGGAAAAAGCAAAGGCCAACGGCATCAGCGACCGGAGAGTAATGATAGCGAGGGACGCCAGGAAGATAGAGCCGGAACTGGTCGAGGCGCTGGCCGCGGCTTTGAGATATGCCGGGCTTGATGTCATTTATATTTCCGCAGAAGGACCGAACGCTGTTACATCCTATTCATGGGCGGCGCAGGAATATAAGCCTCTCATGAGCATCTTCCTGACAGCCAGCCACGTGTCCAGGCCTAAAACTGAAACCGTCAGAGGTTTTAAGGTCGCGATACTGGATGAAAGCGGTTCTCTCCAGAGTTTGACAACCAAGGAAATCATGCAAGAATCGAAAGCCGCAGTGAAAGGCCTTATAGAAAATCCGGAGAATATGCGGGGATATGAGAGTGTCATGAAAGGGAAATTTACGCCTGCTAATGTAGATGAGAATTGCGTAAAAATGGGGGCGTTGGTTGGAAAGACAATAGCTTCGGGCAAGTCTCTTTACAATCTGGCCAGGGAATTGGAATCCTCTGTTTCTCCCGTTACTGTTTTAGAGAACTGGGATAAAGAGGCAGGTAATATAGAGCCTTTTAAAGGTATGAAGATAGTGGTGGAGGGCGCTCATACGCCGAGCGGGAAATTAGCCGCAGATACCTTTAAAAGACTGGGCGCAAATGTCATCCTCATAAACGGCGACGTCCAGGAAATAGAAGGCGAACATAATGCTGACCCGTCAAAGGATGAAAACCTGGTTGAATTGAAGCAAAAGATTGTTGATGAGAATGCGGATTTTGGCATAGCTTTTGATTTGGATGGGGACAGGGGCGCGATCGTTGTGCCCGAGAGGATCGAGAATAAAGAGGTAAAATTTCATACCCTGGCTCCGGATAATTTGATAGTGAGCCTGATGCCATATATGATCAACAGGGCAGGGTATAATCCAGCCGTCATCGGAAAAAAAGTCGGGATAATAAGGGATGTGCTCGGCACATTTGCAGTCAATGACATGTCTTCAAAACTGGGCGTGGAAACATTCCAGACAGACGCGGGGTATGTATTTTTAAAGGCAAAAAAGAGAAGCTTATTGCCCCAAGGATACAGTATACCTATATACGGGGAGCGTTCGGGGCACTGCTGGCTGGATGTTACAGGAGAGTTTGAAAATCCTATAGCGGTGGCTGTCTTGTTCGCCACTATGGTAAAAGAGGCCAAATATAAAGATGGCGTAGCTCAATCCCTGAATCCTTTCCTGGAAGCATACCAGGAAAGCATAATACCATATGTCCAGTCTGCGAGATTCCAGCCTTTGTTCCATCCTCTTCTTTTGTCACAGCTTTCTAAAAACGAGAAAAATAACACAGGATGGGTTTATGATGCTGAAAAACCCAAAAATCCTCCGCAGACAATAATAGCGCTGGGCAAAGACGCCGGCATTCAAAGATTGCAAAACGAGTTTATTGTTGGTAAAATATATGCCACTCCGGCTGGAGACTTGAAGGTAAGGGAATTTAATACTTACCAGGATGCGCCTGACGAAGGAGGGTTGTATAGATTTGCCGACATCGTATTCGAGCAGGACGAAAAATTTGCCGGCAGATTCGTCTTCAGGGCATCGTCAAATGATCCCACTTTCGTATGCTCATTCGAGACTCCTTTGATAGAAGGGGAAAATAATAACTCCGAATCGTTGCATAATAGATATATTTCAGTAGGCGGAGTAGTTTTACAATGGCTGGAACTTAACGGTGTCGCAGGCGTAAGCGGCGATATAAAATATCCGAACAAGAATGTTACCGAGCCGGTTTTATTGGAATATAGAGAAAAAAATAAGCTGGCTTCAAATGAAAATATTACAGGAGATAAACAATTGCAAAACGTACTAGACAAATTAAAAGGCCAAAAGGCGATAGAACAGCTTGATAATATGGTTTATGGGAAAACCTTCAAAGAGGTGGCGGCTATAAATCCAAAATGGGCTGAATCAGGTTTTGACAAGGGAGATAAAAAGGACCCAAGCAGGTTCGGATGGACAGTGGCAAATTTAAAATGGATCCTTGAAAACCCGGATAAGATCCAACAAGTTCTTGATGACGCGGAAAAAATAACCGGGGAATACGACTATGTGATTTTCTGCGGCATGGGCGGGTCCGGCCTTAGCGTGCAGACGGTAAAAACTACTTTCGGCGAGAAAAACGTCAAGATTTTCAGCCTAAGGACCACTGATCCGGCTGTAATAAAGGATATACTTGAGAATGAAATATCCAAAGACGCCGGCTCTTTAAAAGCAGCGCTTGCAAAGACGCTTGTTGTCCCTATCAGCAAGTCTGGAAAAACCGAAGAGACGGTTTCTCACAAAAAGTATTTTGATAAACTTTACTCTGATGCCGGCATAGACATAAAAGAGCATATGTGGGTGGTAACGGATAAAGGCTCGCCTATGGATACAGGGGATTTTACGCAGAGAGAGATACAGCTTAACGGAAAAGGTGATATAGGCGGAAGATTTACCGCGCCGACAACGAATATTTTCCTTTTACCGCTCGCTCTTGTGGCACCTGAGAAAGTAAAAACTGTCCTTGAACAGGCCCTGGCTATGAACGATATCCAGGACATAAATAAAGACACTTTTATAAAGATGGGAGCGTATTTTTACCAAATGGCGTCACAGTTTGGCAAGGATAAAATAACATTCGTGGTGCCTGAAGAGCTTAAGGACCTGCCTATGTGGTCTGAGCAGCTTTTTGAAGAATCTCTCGGCAAGGACAGGGAGGGCGTTACTATATTTTACGGGGAAGATATTTCAGAGGCATCGCTAAAAGATGTTGAGAAAAATGACAGGGTATTTCTAAGGGTAAATGTAGGCGGGGAAAAGACAAGTGATGGATTATGGAAACGCCTCGAGGAAAAAGGATACCCTGTATTTGAAATCAATGTGGATAGCATAGATTCAATAGGCGGTATAATGCTTGGTTTGCAGAGAACAGTAGCCACAATAGGATACCTCTGGGATATCTGTTTTGTTAACCAGCCGGCGGTAGAAGGCTATAAAAAGGCCACAATAGAAGTTATGAGTAAGCTAAGTCCAGGCGAAAAGGTGCGGGTGCCGGACGATTGGAAAAATGTTTCGTTTGGTAAAATAAAATTGTACTATGACAGGTTAATAAAAGTAAGGGCTCTTAGCGAAGCTGAATTAGATTCAGAGGTTAAAAGGCTTGGCTCTACAATGGATGATGCCGCGGCAGTATACGCGGCTATTATAAATATTTTAAAAGCAAGGCCCGGTTTTGAGGCAAAAGAATTCGCGAGTTACGGTAAGATGACAGACGGCATGAGAAATATACTGCAGGGAGCCAGGACAAATATTTTTACAAACGGCCTCAAGATGCCTTCCAAGCTCGGCGAAGGCCCTGATAAGAACCACTCGTACCAGCAAAATATAGAAGGCGGAAAAGACATGTGGTTATCGACTTATTTTATGCCGTTACAGGTAGAACAGCCTGAGGCGTTAACGTATGACGATAATCTGATAAAAGCCCAGACGCTCGGCACAGTTAACTCCATAACGAATGGAGGGCGAAAGGCAATACTTATGACATTTGATTTCACAACCAAAGACGCTGAACATGACCTTGGGTTATTTTTTGAAAAAGTGAACAGTTTCTTAAGTTCCGGGGCAAAAAATTTGTCCGGGTTAGCCAGGAAAAACCAGGCAGACTCAATGGACCAGATTGTCGCTGTTTCAGCGGCTGATGTCGCAGCTGATAAAAATGGTTTTGAGAATTGGATCCTGAAGCTACCTCATAATAGCGCGGTCGTTATTATAGCCGCTTCGGAAGCCGAAGCGGGCCGTGTCGCGGAATTCAAAGATATGGCATATATTAAGGTAATGGCAAGCGATATACTCAGGGAGATGTTTACCGTGTACGGCGGGAAAGCGGAGTTCTTCGGAGGCTTTAAATTAGGCGTTCCGTACAGCATAGATGAATATAAATCAGCGATCACAGAGATTGCCTCGGGCGTTTAATTGAGCACAAACTTGTATAATAAGATAATAAATTCAAAAAATGCCGCGGTATGTGTTATTGTCGCGGCATTTTTATCTATTCCCAGCCATAAAGCCTGCGCGTTTAATTCCCTCCTCAGGGTACCAAGCGTAATAAAATATAATTCCGCGCGTTTGGCAGCGTTAACAAACCCATACTTATTATTTGAACCGGGGAGGGGCAGGGGCAATGTAACTATAGACGGAAAAACAGTTATTATCGGCATGGGCGGAGGGGACACAGCGGGCTTGAATGATTTTCTGGCGGATATGATCGAACAACTGACAGAATCTGGCTATAGGGTTCTTGGTGTAAGAAATGGTTTTACCGGTTTAAAAAGCGAAAATTTAAAAGATAATCTTGTTGAGTTAACGCCTGAAATAGCGGGGCGCATAAGAGGATTGCCGAGTTTTGTCCTGGGTTCCTGCAGGAAAAAATTAGAGGACAAGGATATAGCAATAATTCTTAGGAATATTACAGGCGCGGCAAGTCTTGTATTAATAGGCGGGAATGACCACCTGAAAAATGTTGAGCAGCTGGCCGTAAGCGCCGAGAACGAACAAATGGACACCACTATTATAGGTGTCCCAAAAAGCATAGATAATGATTTCTGGACAATCATGCATGGTTTTTGGAGCGCGGTAGTCGCAGGCAGGCAGATTGTCGCCAGGGCGTCTATTAATACTAAGACAGAAAAGGACTTTACCACAGCGGCTGTATTTGAATGCATGGGAAGAAAATCAGGATCTCTGACCCTTGAACTTTCAAAAGGCTGTCCTTATCCCCATGTTGCCATAGTCCCCGAGGTGCCTGTGACAATCGATGATGTTATAAGCGCCTATAATAACGGCGTAAGGAATTTCTTTGTCTCGGAAGGGTTCTCATTATCTGAAGAGGATCCTAAGCTGGGCCAATTGATGGGAGCTTATCCCAAGCTCAAGGCAATGTGGGAGCAATCCAGGACAAACCCTCAGAGGGACGATCATCATAATCCTAAACTAACCGGCGCGTCTTTGTATGTAAAAGGGATATTAAAGCATTTTTGCGGCTCAAAAGTTGAAAAAACAGACCTGACATACCAGTTAAGAGGGGCTTTTTTGCAGCCTGACAATAAAGGCATAGTCTTTGATACTTTGCTTGCGGGTAAATTCGCGGAGAAGACGGTATCTCTTATAAATACAAAACAAAGCGGGCTCGCTTTAACTTATAATCTGGGATATGGCGATGTGACTGGAACTGTAGAAGCGAAGGCGCCGGGTGAAGTATACGCCTCCAGGAATTTAATTTCAATATTATCAGGTAAATCCGCCACTAAAATGGATGAACTGTCCCAGGAAGATAAGGAATTGGTCAGTAAATTATTTTCCGAGTTGGGGGTCATGGGTGTTTCCAATACCAGGTATGACGTCATTTTTGAACCAATGGCTGCGAGAGAAGTGTCTCTGGAAGACGCTGTAAGGGAGGCGTTTTATGGCATAGCTGTTTCCACGCATGCTCATCAGTACGCTTCAGTTGCGGAACTGCCGGACAATATGATCGCTAGTTGTGAGCTTGATCAGAGCGACATAGACAAGCTTCCGTACGCTTTAAAGACTGTAGTGGAAGGGACAAAAGATTCTGTTTTATTGCTTGTCCCTGAAAAACCTGAAAATCTCAGCCGGATAGCGGACAGCATAAAAGAGATATACGGTAAAGCAGGTTATATTAACATAGCTATATCAAAAGATTTTATGCTTAACCAAAAAGATGAGCTGTTGGAAAGCGTATTAAAGACGGATCCTGTGTTAAGGGTGAAATTCAATGAAGAAGGTATAGTAGATGCCGGGACCGGGATGGTAAAATTTGAATCAGGTGTTTCTTATTTTATAGTAGGATTATATAAATATTTGATTAAGCAGGGTAAAATAAAAGTAGAAGGCACCAAGATAACTGATCTCGGCTATGCCTTTAAAGGGCTAACCAGGAGCGGCGCTCTTGATATAAATAGGAAGGCTTTGGGTTCAGGAGTTTGATTTAATGATTTTTCTTGACACTCCCCGCGTAGAGTAGTATATTATGTGCATCTCTATGAAAGGGGGATATCAGTTGAAAGTGGGTGTAGTATGCCCGCTTTTTTTGTTTTATGCTGGATAAAATCCAAGAAATAATAGGCCCGATCCTGCAGGAAGAGCAAGTCGAGCTTGTAGAGATTATTTACAGAAAAGAAGGCGGAAGGCAGGTACTCAGGCTTTTAGTCGATAAAGAAGATGGGATCCAGATGGCGGATTGCGCAGGATTGAATGAGAAGATAAGCCGGGCGCTGGATGAGGCGGACATAATACAGGAGAGTTATATTATCGAAGTGGATTCCCCGGGCATTGACAGGCCGTTCAAGACAAAAAGGGATTATGAAAGGGCTGTTGGGAGGCTGATAAGGGTAACGTTGGCAGAAAGGATATTAGATAAAAAGGAATATATAGCCAGGTTAGAAGAGGTAACTGACACAGGCGTGAAAATAGATATCAAGAAAAAAGGCATCATTGAGATACCTTTTGATAAAATTGTAAGGGCAAGGGAAGAAATAGAATTTTAAAGGATTAAAAGGAAAGGCAAAAAATATTATGAACCAGGAATTGTTGGCAATATTGGACAGCATTGAACGGGATAAAGGGATAAAGAAAGAGATTCTTGTAAGGGCGATAGAGTCCGCTCTTATAAGCGCCGCCAGGAAGAATCTCGGCAAGCATATAGAGGATATAAAGGTAGAATTCGATCCTTTGACCGGGGATTTCAAGGTTTTGTCCGCGGAAGGTAAAGAGGTATCAGGGAATTTCGGCAGGATATCCGCGCAGACAGCGAAGCAGGTTATTATACAAAAGATACGTGAGGCTGAAAGAGATGTATTGTTCGAGGAATATAGCCGTAAAGTCAATGACATCGCTTCAGGCAGTGTCCACCGGTTCGATAAGGGTATGCTGATAGTTGACCTCGGAAGGGTAGAGGGGATACTGCCCAAGAGAGAACTTCCTCCTAATGAGGAATATAGGCAGGGAGACAGGATAAAGGCATTGGTTGTTGATGTCAAGAAATCTTCCAAAGGGCCTGAAATACTGCTTTCCAGGACAAGCCCGGGCTTTGTCAAGAGGCTTTTTGAGCTGGAAGTGCCTGAGATATACGAGAGCATAGTGGAGATAAAGGCTGTGTCAAGGGAAGCGGGCGACCGTTCGAAGATAGCTGTTTATTCCAAAGACGATAAGGTAGACCCTGTGGGCGCGTGCGTAGGTATGAGAGGCCAAAGGGTAAAAAATATAGTAAGAGAGTTAGGCGGCGAGAAAATAGATATTGTACGCTGGAGTATCAACATGGGCGAATTCATATCTTCCAGCCTGAGTCCCGCTGAGATATCCAGCGTTAAAACAAGCGAGGCGGAAAAAAGAGCGGAGGTTATAGTGGCGGATGACCAGCTTTCCCTGGCAATAGGCAAAAAAGGCCAGAATGTAAGGCTTGCCGCCAAACTTACAGGATGGAATATAGACATAAGAAGCAAATCCGAGATAGACCAGGTAAAAGAGATACCTATAATAGAGATAGACGGTATCGGGCCCAAGACCGAGAAAGAACTTAAAAAAGCCGGGTACGACACAGTCGGTAAAATCATCAAGCTCGATCTTAAGGAATTGACAGACGTCAAAGGAGTGGGAAAGAAAACAGCGGAAAAAATCCTTAAATCAGCCAAAGAGCTGATGGAACAAAAGGTGCATGAGGTACGGGATAAGAAAAACAAGGAAAATAAAGAGGCCAGGGCTGAAAAAGAACGCGAAGCAAAAGAAGCGGCTGAGGCGGTTGAAGCGGAGAAAGCGAAAGAAAACGAGGAGAAAGAACAGGTTAAAGAATGAGCATACGCGTCCATCAATTAGCCAAGGAATTAGGGATCACCAGCAAAGAGCTTATAGATAAGCTTCACAGCCTTAAGATAGACGTCAAGGGCCACATGAGCGCCATTGACAAGGACACGGCATTTCTTGTAAAAGAAGAGCTGAAGCCGAAAAAGGAAAAGCCCGCGGCTAAAGAAAAAGCGCCGGTAAAAGAAACGGCCGAAAAGAAAATAAAAGAACCGGCGATAAAAACCGAAGTTAAAGAAAAAAAGATAGAGACGGAAGAAATAAAAGAAAAGCCCGCGGCGGAAGAGCCAGCGCCTGCCGCCGCACCTGTAAGAAAGATATTAAAAATAGATTTTCCTGTGGTTATAAAAGACCTTGCCATGAAATTAGGCGTAAAGCCGGCGGATCTTTTAAAAAAGCTCCTGGATAGGAAAGTGCTTGCCACGATAAACCAGTCGCTGGATGAGGAAGCGGGGCGCTTGATATGTGAGGATTACGGCTATGATGTAGAAAAACTTCCGAGTTTTGAGGAAGCTTTTCTGGCTGAGCTGGAAAAAACAGGGGACCCAAAAAAACTTAAGCCAAGAGCGCCTGTCGTTACTTTTATGGGCCATGTCGACCACGGCAAGACCTCTCTTTTGGACGCCATCAGGAAGACAAAGGTCGTGGACCAGGAGTCAGGAGGCATTACACAGCATATAGGCGCGTATGAAGTAATGCTTCCCAAAGGAAGTGTCACGTTCCTGGATACGCCAGGACATGCCGCATTTACCGCTATGCGCGCGAGAGGAGCGAACGCCACGGACATAGTCGTGCTTGTGGTCGCGGCGGATGACGGTATAATGCCGCAGACAATAGAAGCCATAAATCACGCGCGGGCGGCCGGCGTTACGATAGTGACCGCGATAAATAAGATCGACAAGCAGAATATAAATTTAGACAAGGTTAAAAAGCAATTGGCGGAACAAGACCTTACCCCGGAAGAGTGGGGAGGCAAGACTATCACGGTGGGCGTATCCGCGAAAACAGGCCAGGGTATAGATACATTGCTGGAGATGCTGCTTCTTGAAGCGGAACTGCTGGAGCTGAAAGCTAACCCGGAACAGTCCGCCATAGGCGTTGTCATAGAAGCGGAGCTTTCCAAAGGCAAAGGACCTGTCGCGACAGTCCTCGTGTCAGGCGGTACCTTAAGGGTAGGCGATACTGTAATGGCTGGACTTAATTACGGCAGGATAAAGGCGATGATCGACGATAAGGGCAGGATGGTCAAAGAAGCCGGGCCAGCGAAGCCTGTCGAGATACTCGGGCTTTCAGGCGTGCCGAAGGCAGGAGAAAGATTTTATGTTATAACCGATGAGAAAAAAGCAAGAGAGGTAGTGGCGGCCAGGCAGATGGAAGCGGAAAAGAAGAAACTTGCCGGCAAGACATCCAAGGTTACCCTCGAAGAACTTTATAATAAGATAAAGGCAGGGGAGGTAAAAGAATTAAAGATAGTGATAAAAGCGGACGTGCAGGGGTCGCTCGAGGCAATAAAAGATTCACTTGAAAAATTAAGCACCGAGGAAGTGAAGCTTTCCGTAATGCACAGCCAGGTAGGCGATATAAATGAATCCGATGTAATGCTGGCCGCCGCTTCGAACGCTATAATCATAGGATTCCATGTCAACCCGACCATTGAGGCAAGCGCGCTGGCAAAGCAGGAAGAGGTGGAGATAAGGATTTACAACATAATTTATGAAATAGTGGAGGAGATCCAGGCGGCAATGGAAGGCATGCTGGAACCTGTTATAGAAGAGACTTTTCTGGGCAGGGCTGAAGTGCGGCAGGTTTTTAATGTTTCAAAGATAGGCGTGGTAGCGGGCTGCCTTGTACTGAAAGGCAGGATCCCGAGGGACGCCGTATGCAAGCTTATAAGAGAAAAAGAAACCATGTTTAAAGGCAAGATGAATTCGCTGAAACACTTTAAGGATGACCTTAAAGAAGCAAAAGAAGGCTTTGAATGCGGGATAAGCCTGGGGTCCAAGGACATACAGAAAGGCGATATCATAGAGGCGGTCGAAGTCAAAAAAGTGGCGAGGAAATTAAAGTAGGGGCGAATAATTATTCGCATGTACAAAAGGCTATGAAAAACCGTATATTAAGCGGGATGCGGCCTACCGGGCCGCTGCATCTGGGACATTTATTTGGCGCGCTTACGAACTGGGCAAAGCTTCAGGATAGTTACGATTGTTTTTTCATGGTAGCGGACTGGCACGCCCTGATGAGCGAGTATGAAGACCCGTCAAGGCTTTCCAAATTCACCAGAGAGTGCGTAGCGGATTGGCTCGCGTGCGGCATAGACCCTGAAAAAAGTACTATATTCGTCCAATCCCATGTAAAAGAGCACCTGGAATTATACATGGCATTCTCTAATTTTGTCCCTCTTGGATGGCTGGAAAGATGCCCGACTTACAAAGAACAGCTCAGGGAGATCAAAACAAGAGAGCTCCATACCTACGCTTTTTTGGGATATCCGGTTTTGCAGGCGGCGGACATATTGCTCTATAAGGCGGATACGGTTCCCGTAGGCAAGGACCAGGTGCCTCATATCGAACTTACCAATGATATCGCGGAAAAGTTCGGCAGTTTGTACGGCAAGGGAATTTTTCCCCAGGTAAAATCTCTCCTTACCAGTATGCCGAAACTCCTTGGTATAGACGGCAGGAAGATGAGCAAGTCCTATGATAATTTTATAGCGCTTGGCGACGGCCCTGATGCAATAAAAAAGAAATGCTCCGCGATGTTTACCGATCCCGAAAGGATAAAAATAACGGACAAGGGCCATCCGGATAAGTGCAACGTATATGCCTATTATAATCTGTTCAAAAAGGAATACGCGGCAGAGGTTTATGACTATTGCTCTAAGGCGAAGGTCGGGTGCACGGAATGCAAGAAGACGTTAGGCGGTATCATATCTGATTACCTGGCGGATATAAGGAGTAAAAGAGAAGAATTGTTAAAAGACGAAGGGAAGATAGATTCTATTCTTGAAAAAGGCGCGGCAAAAGCGCGCAAAGCCGCGGCTGAAACAACATTAGAAGTAAAAAAAGCAATAGGATTGGTTTAATGTCTTATAAAGTAAAATTAGAGGTCTTCGAGGGCCCGCTGGATCTATTGTTATATCTTATCAAGAAAAATGAGATAGATATCTACGATATCCCGATAGCCACGATTACCGAGCAGTACCTGGAATATCTTGAGCTGATGCGGATGCTGGACCTTAATATAGCGGGAGAGTTCCTGGTAATAGCCGCGACGCTCATACATATAAAAAGCAAGATGCTCCTTCCGCCCGATGAGAAGGAACTTCTGCCCGAAGAAGAGGAAGACCCGAGGGAAGAGCTTGTGCGCAGGCTCGTGGAATATAAAAAATTCAAGGAAGTGGCGGGCATATTGCAGGACCTGGAAGGCCAACGGAAAAAGATGTTCACAAGGGATATCCCTTTTGAGACCGCGCCGGGCGAGGTATTCTTTGAGGCGAGTTTATTCGACCTGATAACGGCGTTTACGCGGGTGCTCAAAGATGTGCCGAAAGAAATATTTCAGGAAATAATCAAAGATGAATTTACGGTGGAGCAGAAGGTCCACGACCTTCTGCATCGCCTTGTGCTTACGCCCGCTATCAGCCTTTTTGAACTCTTTAAAAACGCGAAGAACAAGACAGAGATCATAGCCACGTTTTTGGCCGTACTCGAGCTTATAAGGCTTAAAGAAGTGATAGTCATGCAAAAACAGAATTTTAGCGATATAGAGATTGTCCGGAACGAAAAACATAGATTGAATATTGAATAGGGGTTCTCGACTTCGCTCGAACACTATTATTCTTCGAGCGAGCGAATGAAATGAGCGAGTCGAGAAGAATAAATATGGAAAGAATACAGATAAAAAATATAATAGAGGCGATGCTTTTCGTGAGTGATAAGCCTTTGTTCCTGAGCGAGATAAAAAGCGTATTGGAAGGGCCTGATGCCGATGAGATAAAAGATGTCATAGCCGAATTGGCGTTAGAATATGAAAAACAGACAAGCGCTTTGAGGATCAAGGAGATAGCGGGCGGCTACCAGATCGTGACCGATCCGGTGCTCGCGCCATGGCTTAAAAAATTATACAAGACAGCCGGTTCGGACAGGCTTTCAGGCCCGAGCCTTGAGACCCTGGCTATAATAGCTTATAAACAACCTGCTACCAAGCCCGAGATAGAGGCCATAAGAGGCGTGAACGTGGACGGCGTATTGAAGACGCTTATCGAGAAAAACCTCGTGAAGATAATGGGAAGACGTGAGACGGTCGGAAGGCCTATTATTTACGGCACCACCCAGGAATTCCTGCAATATTTCGGATTGAATTCTCTTGAGGAACTTCCGAAACTCGAGGAGTTTAATTTTACGGAGAAAGACATAGAGTTACCTGAACATTTACAAAAAGAAGAGGAGGCTCAAAATGAGCTTAGCGAACCTCCGCAGGAAAATAGACAACCTTGACAAGGACATAGTAAGCCTGTTGAATAAAAGGGCTGACCTTGCCAAGGACATAGGCGGATTGAAGAAATACAGCGGCAAAGGCGTGTATGTGCCTGACAGGGAAGTCGAGGTGTATTCGAATGTACTTGGCTGGAACAAAGGCCCACTTTCCGCTAAGGCCATAAGGGCGATATACAGGGAAGTAATGTCAGGTTCACTTGCGCTGGAAAAGGACGTAAGGATAGCGTATCTCGGGCCTGAAGCGACCTTTACGCACCAGGCAGCCATAAAAAGGTTCGGGAGCAATGTCGTATATTACCCGTGTTCCAGCATTACGGATATATTCAGGGAGATAGAGGCGGGGCGGTCGGATTACGGGGTAGTGCCTATAGAAAACTCCACGGAAGGCGTTGTAAGCCACACCCTGGATATGTTTATAAATTCGGATTTGAAAATATGTTCAGAGATAATGCTGGAGGTCTCGCATAATCTACTGGCTAAGAGTAAGGGGCGGTCACTGACTGTCCCTTGCAGTTCGATAAAAAAGGTATATTCCAAGCAGGAGGTTTTCGGTCAGTGCAGGGTCTGGCTTGACGAGAATCTTCACGGCGCGGAGCTGGCGGAGGTTTCTTCGACGAGCAAGGCCGCGGAAATCGTATCGAAAGAGAAAAACAGCGCGGCTATCGCGAGCATACTTGCGGCCGAGAAATACGCGCTGAATGTGATAGCGGCGGACATAGAGGATAACGCGAATAATATGACGAGGTTCCTTGTCATCGGCAACACGATGCCGGCGCCTACGAAAAACGACAGGACGTCTATCATGTGCTCTGTAAAGGACAAGGTAGGCGCCTTGCATGACATGCTGGTGCCTTTCAAGAAAAATAAAGTCAGTCTTACGAAGATAGAATCCAGGCCGTCGAAACGCAAGGCATGGGAGTATTATTTCTTTATAGATACGCTGGGCCATGCCGAAAACAGCCATGTGGCAAAGGCGCTGAAGGAATTGGAAAAAAAATCAGCGTATCTGAAAATTTTAGGATCGTATCCAATAGGGGTGTAAATTTATATGCAGCCGCGTAAAGCGATTTTAAACGTTAAACCATACCAGCCCGGCAAACCCATAGAAGAAGTCAAGAGAGAAATGGGCTTACGGGATGTTATCAAGATGGCATCCAACGAGAACCCTCTGGGTCCTTCCCCAAAAGCCGTGAAGGCTATAAGAGGATACCTCGAAAATATCAACAGGTATCCCGAGGGGGGCTGTTTTTACCTGCGCCAGGCAGTGGCAAAAAGACTGAAGGTAAAACCAGAGCAGTTGATTTTCGGGAATGGTTCGGACGAACTCATCGAGCTGGTGTTAAAGGCGTTTGTGGACGAGGGAGATGAGGTGGTGGTGGCGAGCCCCACATTTCTGATGTATGAAGTCGCTTCCAGCGCGCATGGCGCCAAAATAAAGGTAGTGCCGACGCGCTATTTCAAATATGACTTAAAGGCCATGAAAGACGCGGTGACCAAAAATACCAGGGTAGTGTTCATCGCGAACCCGGACAATCCTAACGGCACCTATGTCGCTAAATATGAACTTGAGGATTTTTTAAAGGGCCTGCCTGAAAATACGATAGTCTTTCTGGACGAAGCTTATTCTGATTTTGTCGAAGAACAGGATTATCCGAACGGCCTGGATTACCTTGGTAAAAACAACCTGATAGTCGCAAGGACATTTTCCAAGGCATATGGTCTCGCCGGCCTCAGGGTGGGTTTCGGAATTTCAAGTCCGGAAATAATAAAATATATGGAGACTGTCAGGGACCCCTTTAATGTCAACTCGCTCGCCCAGATAGGCGCCATAGGCGCGTTGAAAGACAAGGAATTTTTATCAAGGTCCAAAAAGGCGGTCAGGGAAGGTAAAAGGTTCATATACGCCGAGTTGAAGGCGATGGGCGTCAGATATGTGCCGAGCGTCACTAATTTTATACTGGTGGAGTTCGGGCCCAAGGCATCCGAGATCGCGGAAAAACTTTTAAAAAAAGGCGTGATCGTCAGGAATATGAAAGGCTGGGGCCTGATAAATTTTATACGCGTAACAATAGGCAAGAAAGAAGAGAATAAAAGATTTATCAGGGAATTAAAGAAAATAATATTATAAGGGGGCTTAAATGATTATTGTTTTACGTCCGGACGCTACAAAAAAACAGATAGACCATATAATCGCGAAAGTTAAAAAACTCGGCTTAAAGTCATGGGTTTCCAGGGGCGTGGAGCGCACCATTATAGGCGTGATAGGGGAAGAAGACATATTAAGGGTACAGCCGCTGGAGGTATTCCCGGGCGTTGAAAAAGTAATGCAGATCCTAAAGCCGTACAAGCTTGTTTCCAGGGAATTTAAGCGCGAGAACAGCGTAGTAAATGTGGAGGGAGTGAAGATAGGCGGCAAAAAGATAATCGTCATGGCTGGGCCATGCTCGGTGGAAAACCGCGGCATGCTTCTCGATATAGGCAAGAAAGTCAAAAAGTCCGGCGCGAGCATTTTAAGAGGAGGGGCTTTCAAACCCAGGAGTTCGCCGTATAGTTTCCAGGGATTGGGCGAGGAAGGCCTGAAATTCTTACTGGATGTAAAAAAAGAAACAGGCATGAAAATCGTTACTGAGGTCATGGATACGCGCGACGTGTGGATGGTGGAAAAATACGCTGATATACTGCAGGTAGGAGCGCGCAATATGCAGAATTTCAACCTCTTGAAAGAAGTAGGTCTTTCCAAAAAGCCCGTGCTTCTGAAAAGGGGGATGTCCGCCACCGTAAAAGAATTCTTGATGTCCGCGGAATACATACTCGCCGCGGGGAACTTTAACTGCATACTCTGCGAAAGAGGCATAAGGACTTTCGAGGACGCGACAAGGTTTACATTGGACCTGAACGCGGTGCCTCTTATAAAACAATTAAGCCATCTGCCTGTCGTGGTTGATCCCAGCCACGGCACAGGTAAATGGGACCTTGTGGAGCCTATGGCAAAGGCGGCTGTAGCCGCGGGCGCGGACGGCCTCATAATAGAGGTACATACGAATCCGGAAGAGGCATATTCTGATGGGGAACAGTCTCTCAGGCCTTACAGGTTCGACGCCATGATGAAAGAGTTGAAGGCGGTGGCAAAGGCGGTTGGAAGAGAAATATAATGTTTAAACGCGTAACGATAATCGGGTTGGGGCTGATCGGCGGGTCATTAGCCCTTGCTATAAAAGAAAAAAAACTCGCGAAGAAAGTCAGGGGGGTTTCCAGGAGAAAGAGCACAATTGGATTCGCCGCCAAAAATAAAATTGTAGATTTCGCGACCCTTGATATCGAAGAAGGCGCGAGGGATTCAGACCTTCTAATTATCGCGACCCCTGTTTTAAAAATACCCGCTATGGCAAAGGCGGCGGCGCCTTTCTTGAAAAAAGGGGCGATTATTACCGATGCAGGCAGTACAAAGGCGCGCGTAAGCAAGGACATAAAAAAGGCAGGGCTTAAGGGTATGAATTTCATAGGCAGCCACCCAATAGCGGGTTCTGAGAAATCAGGGATTAGATCAGCGGATAAGGATATATTCAAAGGGGCAAAATGCGTCATGACGCGGACAAAAGATACGGAGCCTGGGGCATTCAATAAGCTTAAAAAATTCTGGACTAAGCTTGGGATGCGTGTCATAGAGATGTCTCCCGACAGCCACGATAAACGGCTGTCAAAAATAAGCCATCTGCCTCACGCGCTGAGCGTCAGTCTTGTTAATTCCGTGGGAAAAAATGATTTGAAACTCGCGGCAAAAGGTTTCAGGGACACTACCAGGATAGCGTCGGGTGAGCCCGAACTCTGGAAAGATATATTTTTAACGAACAAGGATAACCTGATAAAGGATATCAAGAGAGTTAAGAAGGAATTATCTAGGATAGAGGCAGTGTTGAGAAAAAACGACGAGAAAGGTTTATTAAGGCTCCTCGCCAAAGCTAAAACTGTCCGAGATTCTTTATAATGATATATTTTTTAGCCAGGAATTTTTTAAAAGCGCTCTTTAAAATATGCTTTCGCCTTAAAATAGTGGGCGCTGAAAACTGCCCGAGGCGCGGGCCATTGATAATCGCGCCGAACCATACGAGTTTCCTTGACCCTTTGATAGCGGGTTTCGCTGTGCCGCGGCCGGTGAGTTTCATGGCAAGGGAGAGCCTTTTCAGGAACAGGATATTCGGTAAGATCATATCAAGCGTAAACGCCTTCCCGCTTAAGAGAGAAGGCGCTGACCCCGGCGCGATGAGAACGGCCATTGGCAAGCTGCGTAAAGGCAACGCCGTGCTTATTTTTCCGGAAGGTACGCGCTCGAAAGACGGGAATCTGGGGGTCCCAAAAGCGGGCATCGGGTTCCTGTCAGCCATGTCAGGAGCCAAGATATTGCCGTGTTATATACAAGGCTCTGCCGGAGCGCTGCCAAAAGGGGCGGTAATCCCGAGATTCAAAAAGATAACCGTATATGTGGGCAAGCCCTTGCAGTTCGGGACAGGTGTTTCAGATAAAGATTCGTATATGCGCGTTGCCGCTGAAGTGATGAAATCCATAAGTGAATTAAAAAACAATTCCGAACTTAGAATATATAGAGATGAAGATTAAGATAGCGGAGTGCGCGGGTTTTTGTTTCGGGGTAAAAAGGGCGATAAATATAGCCGAGAACGCCTTAAAGGAGCTGAAGGCCGGGGATAGGATTTATTCGCTTGGACCTATAATACACAATCCCCAGGTGGTGGACAGCCTTCTTAAGAAGGGGCTCGGGGTAGTCAGTTTCCCGGAAAATATAGAAAGCGGGACAATAGTAATATCGTCGCATGGCGCGCCAGTAAAGACGATAGAAGATATAAGAAAAAAAGGCATAAAGCTTATTGACGCGACATGTCCGTTTGTAAAGTACGCGCAGAAGATAGTAAGAGATTTGAAAAAAGATGGATACGAAATAGTAATAGTGGGGGACAGCGCCCATCCCGAGGTAAAGGCGCTTAAAAGCATCGCGGGAAAGAACAAGAGGTCTAAAAGAATAGGCATCATTTCCCAGACAACGCAGAACAAAGAGAATTATCTTAATGAGATCAAAAAGATCCTGGCATCGCGGGATTTCAGCGAAGCAAAGATCTTTAACACGATATGCAATGACGCGTCAAAAAGACAGTCGGCAGCCCGTAAACTTTTAAAAGACTGCGGGCTGATGATAGTTGTAGGCGGGAACAACAGCGCTAATACAAGAAGGCTCTGGCAGATTTGCAAAGAAAGCGGGGTGGATAGTTTTCATGTTGAAACAGAGCTGGAAGTGGATAGAAAGTGGTTTAAAGGAAAGAAAACAGTAGGGATTACGAGTGGGGCATCAACGCCCGATTCGATGGTAAAAAAAATCACAGAGAGGATAAGGGGGTTTTAAAATCATGACAAAAGAAACAAAACAGGAAAAAGACGGACAGGAAGTGTTTAATCTGGAGGAGGCTTACGGTAAGACGTTCAGGCGCTTGAGCGAAGGAGACATAGTAAAAGGCAAGGTCCTCGCCATAGGCGTGAAAGACGTCTATATCGATCTGGGGTATAAATCCGAAGGCATTATAACCCTGGGAGAGCTAAAAGATATCGTGGACTTGAAAATCGGGGATGAGTTTGACGTATTCGTGGAATCCAAAGAAAACGAAGACGGCCTTATCACCGTATCAAGGCGCAAGGCCGAGAACATGCAGGGATGGGACAAGATTTCCGCTATCTATAAAGAAGGAGATTTTATAGAAGGCAAGGTATCAAGAAAGGTCAAGGGCGGGCTCATGGTAGATGTGGGCATAGAGGCGTTCCTGCCGGCGTCACTCGTGGCTTTAAAGGGTTTTGGAAACGTTAACCAATTAGTGGGCCAGGCGCTTTTGTTCAAAATAGTCAAGATGAACAAGCCGCGCAAAAACATAGTAATATCCAGGAAAGACGCGATAATAAAGGAAAGGGAGACAATAAAGACCAAGGTGCTGGGCGAATTGAAAGTAGGGGAATTGCGCAAAGGCCTTGTCAAGAATATCACGGATTTCGGGGTGTTCGTGGATCTCGGCGGAGTGGACGGCCTCCTGCATATCACGGATATGAGCTGGGGCAGGGTAAGCCACCCGAGCGAAATGGTAGCGATAGGCGACACAATAGAAGTCGTGATACTGAATTTCGATAAAGACAGCATGAAGGTTTCACTTGGCTTGAAGCAGAAAACAGAGAACCCATGGAAAGGCATCGAAGGCAAGTATCCCGTAGGTACGAAGATCAAGGGAAAGGTAGTGAATATTATGCCCTACGGCGCGTTTGTGGAACTTGAAAAAGGCGTGGAAGGGCTTGTACATGTTTCCGAACTTTCCTGGACAGTAAGGGTGAATAATCCGCAGGATGTCCTCGCGATAGGGGATATGGTAGAGGCGGTTGTTTTAAGCGTGGATAGCACGGGACAGAAAATATCGCTGGGCGTGAAACAAATAGAGCCTAATCCATGGCTTGAGATAAAAGAAAAGTTTTCTCCGGGCATGAAGGTCGAGGGTAAAGTCAGGAATTTGACAGACTATGGCGCTTTTATAGAGATAGAAGGCGCCATAGAAGGCTTTGTCCACATAAATGATATGTCCTGGACGAAAAAGATCAATAATCCGAAGGAATACCTAAAGAAAGGGCAGAAACTTGATGTGATGATCCTGGCGGTGGACGCGGAAAACCAGAAAATATCTTTAGGCATAAAACAACTGGTTTCAGACCCGTGGCCTGAGATCGTAAAAAAATACGTCCTTGGGACTTCAGTGGAAGGCGTTATTACCAAGATCACGAGTTTCGGGCTTTTTGTGGAACTTGAAAAGGACCTCGAAGGGCTTGTGCATATATCCGAACTTGATGTCGAGCCTTCCGGGAACCTTGAAGAGTCGTATAAGGTCGGAGACAAAATCACGGCTGTTGTCATAAAGGTGGATGATGTAGAGCGCAAGATTAGGCTGAGCATCAAGAAGACCAAAGAATAAATTGCCAATCCCAAACCCGCATTGGGGTGGTTTCCCCAATGCGGGTTTGGACTGGGGTGGTAAGTAGATCATGGATATCAAAAAGCAGTTGGAAATCATCAAACGCGGGACAGTGGAGATAATCTCTGAAAAAGAGCTTGTCTCCAAGCTGGAGAAAAAAAGGCCGCTCGTGGTCAAGGCAGGGTTTGACCCGAGCGCGCCTGATATCCATCTGGGGCATACTGTTTTACTGCGCAAGCTCAGGCATTTTCAGGACCTCGGCCACAGGATAGTTTTCCTTATAGGTGATTTCACGGGCATGATAGGTGATCCTACGGGAAGAAGCGAGATTAGAAAGCGGCTTACAGAGAACGAGGTAAAAGAAAATGCCGTGACCTATAAGAAGCAGGCCTTCAAGATACTCGATGAGAAAAAAACAGATGTAGTATTCAATAGCGCCTGGCTCGCTAAGATGACCCTTAGAGACACGCTTGAACTCATGGCGCATACCACTGTTTCGCAGGTCCTGGCAAGAGCTGATTTTAATGAACGTTATAAGTCAGGTAAAGACATAAGTTTTCTTGAATTCATGTACCCGTTGCTTCAGGCATATGATTCTGTGGAGTTAAAGGCTGATGTGGAACTGGGAGGCACAGACCAGAAGTTCAATCTTCTGATGGGGAGAGAGCTCCAGAAAGATTTTGGCCAGGAATCTCAGGTGGTGATAATGACGCCTCTTCTGGTAGGGCTTGACGGCGTGAACAAGATGAGTAAATCCCTGGGCAATCATATAGGTATAGATGAAAAGCCTGAAGAGATGTTCGGCAAGATCATGTCCATATCAGATGAATTAATGCTGCAATATTATGAACTGCTTACTGATGAAGATCTGGATGAAGTACGCAAGATGCATCCCATGGAGGCAAAGAAGAAACTGGCAGAAGATATAGTAAAGCAGTACCATGGAGAGGGAGCCGGTAAAACGGCATTGAAGGATTTTGAGAATAAATTCCAGAAAAGAGACCCGTTTACCGAATTAAAGCTGGAAACAAAGACTTTTAAACCGAATCTCTGTGATTTCTTAGTAGAAGAGAAGATATGTTCCAGCAAAGGGGAATACAGGCGTCTGGTAGAACAGGGCGCTATCGAAGTTAATTCCAATAGAATAAATGAGTTAGAGTATAAATTAGAGTCTTCCAAAGAATACCGCATTAAAGTAGGCAAAAAGCGCTTCCTGAAGATAATTTTCAGACCAATATAGTTTGCCTTGCGCCGCAAAAGTCTTTGCGGCATCAAGCAAAAAATAACCGCCAGTTGGCATTTTTTGCTTGACAAGAAAACGCTTACATGATATACTTTTAAATAAGTTTTAAAAAGATTAATCCAAA
>JBAZEP010000007.1:0-55119 GCA_041653835.1 Candidatus Omnitrophota bacterium | reverse complement strand
ATAGCGGAAAAACCCAAACACCCAAAATCCAGCTACGCCGTTACAGGTATTTACATGTACGACAGGAAGGTATTCGATATAATAAAAACCCTCAAGCCTTCCGACAGGGGAGAGCTTGAGATCACGGACGTGAATAACGAGTATATCAAACGCGGGAATATGACATTCGCGGTCATGGACGGCTGGTGGTCCGACTGCGGGACACACGAGGCGCTTTTGCGCGCCAATAACCTTGTGGCAAGGACAAATAAAAAATGAGGCTTCTGGTAACAGGCGGCTGTGGTTTTATAGGCTCTAATTTCATAAAGCATATCCTGAAAAAATACCCGGCTTACAAGATCGTAAATCTCGATAAGCTCACATACTGCGGAAATCTGTGCAACCTGAGCGGTGTCGAAAAAGATAAGCGCTACGATTTCGTGAAAGGCGATATCTGCGACGCGAAGATCGTGGACAAGCTCGTAAAAAACTGCGACAGCGTGATCAACTTCGCCGCCGAGACCCATGTGGACAGGTCGATAAGCAACGCATCCGATTTTATCCGCACGAATATTCACGGCGTGTATATTTTGCTCGAGGCCGCTAAAAAACATAATGTAAGAAGGGTCATTCACATCTCGACGGATGAAGTTTACGGGAGTATCAATAAAGGCTCTTTTAAAGAATCAAGCCCGCTTCGTCCGAACAGTCCGTATTCCGCGGCAAAGGCGGGCGGGGACCACCTGGCAATGGCTTATTATACGACCTTCAAGACGCCTGTTATAATCACGCGCTCGAGCAATAATTTCGGGCCATACCAGTATCCGGAAAAAGTAATACCGCTTTTTATCACGAACCTTTTGCAGAATAAAAAGGTGCCCCTGTACGGGGACGGCCTCAATGTCCGGGACTGGCTGTATGTAGGGGATAATTGCGCGGCGATAGATATTGTCCTTCATAAAGGCAAGGCCGGCGAGATATATAATATAGGCGGGAGTTTCGAGATCCCTAATATAGAACTTACAAAGATTATATTGAAACTCATGGGAAAAAACGATAAAATGATAAACTATGTTACCGACAGATTAGGCCATGACAGGCGCTACTCATTGGATTCCACAAAGGTCTGTAAGTTAGGATGGAAGCCGTCCAGGGATTTTAACGCGGCGATAAAAGAGACGATAAACTGGTATAAAGCCAACACAACGTGGTGGCAGAAATTAAAAATATGAAATCGTAGGGACAGGTCGCGACCTGTCCCTACGAATATGTAAATATGTTTAACGAATTAAAAAAGAAAATAGAGAATAAAAAGGCTAATATAGGGATCATAGGCCAGGGCTATGTCGGGCTTCCCCTGGCTGTGGAATTCGCGAAAGCGGGTTTCAAGGTCACGGGTTTCGATAACGATGAGAATAAAGTATCCAGTATCAATAAAGGCGAGTCTTATATACTCGATGTGCCGGCGAAAGACGTAAAGGAGCTTGTTTCTTCCGGCAAATTAAAAGCCACCACAGACACTAAACTACTTAATAAAATGGACGCCATTATCATCTGCGTTCCTACGCCTCTGCGTAAGACAAAAGAGCCGGATATTTCTTATATCCTGTCGGCGAGCGAGGCAATAGCCAAAAACAAAAGGAAAGGCCAGCTCGTGATCCTGGAAAGCACCACTTACCCGGGCACGACTGAAGAGGTCATTCTGCCCAAATTAGACGTGGACGGTTTAAAGGTCGGCAAAGATTTCTTCCTGGCGTTCTCTCCTGAGAGGGTGGATCCGGGCAACCCTAAATATAAAACAAAAGATATCACCAAGATCGTGGGCGGGGTAACGCCTGAATGTACAGAGCTCGCCAGGCTTTTATATTCCCAGGCGATAAAAGAGGTCGTGCCTGTGTCTTCGACGCGTTCGGCGGAGATGGTAAAACTCCTGGAGAACACCTTCCGCAGCGTCAATATAGCCATGGTAAACGAACTCGCGCTTATGTGCCACAAGATGGGCCTTAATGTCTGGGAGATCATAGACGCCGCGAAGACAAAACCTTTCGGCTTCATGCCCTTTTATCCCGGCCCCGGCATAGGCGGGCACTGTTTAAGTGAGGATGAATTTCTATTAATAAAAGATACAAAAGGCCTAAAACTCACCAGGATCGGAGAAATTTTTGCGGAATTAAAAGAAGCCCCCGAGATAAAAAAGATGTATTATAGAGACGTTCTTTTTATCTTTCCTAAAGATATATCTACCTTGTCATTCGATCCTAATTCCAGAAAACTGGTTTTTAAAAATGTCCATTGCCTTACGGAGCGCAAATACGACGGCGTTTCGTTAGAGATTAAAACAACGGATAACAGGTCTATAAAGGTTACGGACAAACATCCTCTTTTTGTGCAAAATGGAAAATTAGCGGTTAAACTTGCGAAAGATTTAAAACCAGGCGAAGAAATGCCGCTGATAAATAACTTTCCAGAAAAAGAAATCGGTAATACACCTATAGAGATAGATATTATAGAATACCTTGCAAGCAGCAATAACCCTATAAAGAAAAAAATACGTGTTGAATCAAAAAGTTTTTCCTGGAAAGAATACAGGAATTTGATTACTCCTTTGGTAAAAGATAAATATAAAAATTACGATGATTTTTACAGATGCAATCAGATACCCCTTGATATTTATCTGGAAATAAAAAACAGCCTGAAAGAGGTTACCGCCAAAGAACTATCTTTATGTACGGGCAGGGGGCCGTCGCAGGTAAGATTCCCGGCTTCTATTTTAATAGACGAAGATTTCTGCAGGCTTATAGGTTATTATCTTAGCGAAGGGTGCGTTACGGTAGATAAATCTACCAGAACCAGGTTTTCATTCAATAGAGACGAGAAAGAATATATACAGGACGTTGAAAATATTCTAAATAAGATGGGGCTCCGTTATTCCGAATATCATTCTAAAAAATGGCATACGAACTGTATTAAAGCTTCTTCAGATATTTTTGGGATATTGATAAGGGATATTTTAAGCTGCGGCGTTAACTCACACTCTATGAAAATACCTGAAGCCTTTTTAGGTTTTCCCGTTAATTATAGAAAAAATCTTTTAGCCGGACTGTTGAGAGGCGATGGAGGAGTAGACTATAAATGCGGAAAAATGAGTTACAGAAAGAATGGCAAGCTCTATCAGCATAATTCCAATTCATTAAGCGCCAATTATTTTTCCTGCAGCTCTGTTCTTTTTCACCAGGTAATTTTTCTTTTACAAAGCCTTGGCATAATGCCTACTTTTAAAGTTCGAAAAGGACTTATTAATATATCAGGGCTTGAGAATATAATGAAACTGAAGGGATTGCTGGCAGGCAGGAAGGATGAAAAAATAGACCTGTATATTAAAAATAAAATCAGGGCCCCAAAAAGCAAAATATTTAAAACTTATGAAGGATTTGTAACTTCAAGGATAAAAAGTATAAATAAAATAAATCTCAAGAAAGTCTATTCACTTGAAGTAGAGGATACCAATACGTTCGTTTCTTCTTACGGGATAATTTCTCATAATTGCATCCCACTCGACCCCCTATATCTGTCATGGAAGGCGAGACAGCATGGGTTCGAGGCAAGGTTTATTGAACTGGCGGACGAGATAAATTCTTATATGCCGCATTATGTAATGGATAAAATAATTTCCATCCTCAGTAAAAAGAAAAAATCCCTTGAGGGGTCCAACATCCTGATAATAGGCGTTACTTATAAAAAGGATATAAATGACATCAGGGAATCGCCCGCGCTTGAAATAGTAAGTTCCCTTATCAAGAAGGGCGCGCATGTTTACTGCCATGATCCCCTGGTATCGAGTTTCCAGATAGACGGCAAAAAAATAAATACAGTCAAACTTACGAAAGAAAATATCTCCATAAGCGATTTAACAGTGATCATCACGGACCATTCCGGCATAGATTATAAATTTATTTTAGATAACGCGGGTCTTGTATTTGACACGCGCAACGCGTTGAAGAATTTCAGGAACGCGAAGAATATAATTAAATTATAGTTCTCGACTTCGCTCGAACAATATTCTTCGAGCGAAGTGAGCAAAGCGAACGAAGTCGAGAAGAAAGAGGTATATGAGATTTTTAGTTACGGGCGGGGCGGGGTTCATAGGTTCGCATATAGTGGACGCGCTTGTCGCGAACAACGATAAAGTCAGGGTCCTGGATGATTTTTCTTCAGGCAGGATGGAAAACCTGGCAGGTGTTTTAAATAAAATAGAACTTGTAAAAGGAGATATAAGAGATAAAGACATTGTCCGGGGCGCTATGGAAGGCGTTGATTACGTGCTTCACCAGGCGGCGCTGAGGAGCGTGCCGAAATCACTGGCAAACCCTGAACTTTATAATGACGTAAATATTAACGGCACGCTGAATATCCTGACACATGCGCGCGACGCCAAGGTCAAAAGGGTAGTTACGGCTTCTTCCAGCTCTATCTATGGGGAGGTAGAAAAACTTCCGGAAAGGGAAGACTTTTTACCTCAGCTTATATCCCCATACGGCCTCAGTAAACTCGCCGGGGAATATTATTCCAGGATCTTCAGCAGGATTTATGGGCTTGAGACGGTAAATCTCAGGTATTTCAACGTATTCGGGCCGCGTCAGTCGCTTGAGAATGAATACGCGGTCGTGATCCCAAAGTTTATAACCTGCATACTTAAAGACGAACAGCCTCCTATCCACGGCGACGGCAAACAGACCCGGGATTTCACTTATGTGGCGAATGTTGTCCAGGCAAATATCAAATCAGCAGTTACTCCGGACATAAAATGCGAAGTTTTCAATATAGCGTGCGGCAAGGCTTACAGCGTGCTGGATATAGTAAAATATGTCAATAAAATCCTCGGCAAGGACATAAAACCGAAGTTCGGGCCCATAAGGTCGGGCGATGCCAAACATACCCTGGCGGATATCTCCAAAGCCAAAAAACTCATCGGGTTTAAGCCGGAAATAGGTTTTGAAGACGGCCTTAAAAAAGCCATAGAATATTTTAAGGGAGTGAAATGAAAAGGGCGTTGATTACGGGCATTACGGGCCAGGACGGGGCGTATTTATCCAGGTTGTTGGTGGATAAAGGTTATCAGGTCCATGGAATAGTGCGGCGCGTAGCCCTGGAAGACCCTGACCATAGATTGTGGCGGTTAAAGCCTTTACTGAAAAAAATAAAACTGCACGCCGGTTCCCTGGAAAGCTACGCCAGTCTTTTTAATATCGTCCAGAAAGTAAAGCCGGACGAATGCTACCACCTGGCCGCCCAAAGTTTCGTAAGTTATTCTTTCGAGGATGAGTTCTCCACCATAAATACCAATATAAACGGCACTCTTTACATACTGTCGGCGATAAAACACAAAGCCCCTAACTGCAAATTCTATTTCGCGGGCAGTTCCGAGATGTTCGGCAATGTAAGGGAGATACCGCAGAAAGAGTCTACACCTTTTTATCCGCGTTCCCCTTACGGGATATCGAAAGTCGCCGGCTTCGAACTTACCAGGAATTACAGGGAATCGTACAAACTTTTCGCCTGCAACGGCATTTTATTCAATCATGAGTCTCCCATGCGGGGATATGAATTTGTCACCCGTAAGATCACCCTTGGCGCGGCGCGCATCAAGGCGGGCCTGGCTAAAGAATTAAAACTCGGCAATCTGGATGCCAAGCGTGACTGGGGATTCGCGGGCGATTTCGTGGAGGCCATGTACCTGATGCTGCAGCAGGAAAAACCGGATGATTATGTGGTTTCTACCGGAGAAACCCATACGGTAAAACAATTTGCCGAGCTTGCTTTCAGCTGCGCGGGCCTTGACTGGAAAAAATATATCAAACAGGATAAGGAACTTTTCAGGCCGGCCGAAGTAAATCTTCTTATAGGAGATTCATCCAAAGCCAAACGCGTATTGGGCTGGAAACCTAAAGTAAGATTCAAGGAACTTGTCAAGATGATGATGGATGAAGATATGAGAAGGCTTAAGATGCTATGAAAAACGTATTGATCACCGGCGGGGCAGGATTTCTCGGTTCCCATTTATGCGACAGGTTCCTTAAAGAAGGCCATAAGGTTATCTGTATGGATAACCTTATAACAGGAAGCCTTGCCAATATTTCTCACCTTGAGAAAAACCCGGATTTCAAATTCATAAAGCATAATGTATCAGAACATATAGATCTAAAAGACGATATCAGCCTTATCCTGCATTTTGCGTCGCCCGCCAGTCCTATAGATTATCTGATGTATCCGATACCCACTCTTAAAGTCGGTTCATTGGGCACGCACAATACGCTTGGCGTGGCTAAGGCTAAAAATGCCAAATATCTCCTGGCATCCACTTCGGAAGTGTATGGCGACCCAAAGGTCAATCCCC
Source organism: Candidatus Omnitrophota bacterium (assembly GCA_041653835.1). Classification (GTDB taxonomy): domain Bacteria; phylum Omnitrophota; class Gorgyraeia; order Gorgyraeales; family Gorgyraeaceae; genus UBA10183. The sequence continues at coordinate 48,746 of JBAZEP010000007.1, read as the reverse complement.
AGCCTGAATCTTATTACGGCAATGTGAATTGCGTGGGCCCGCGCGGTGTCTATGACGAGGCAAAGCGTTTTGCCGAGGCCATTACAATGGCATATCATAACGCCCACAAGCTCAACACCAGGATAGTGCGTATTTTCAATACTTACGGTCCCAGGATGAGGAAGAACGACGGCAGGGTTATACCGAATTTTATAAATCAGGCGCTGAAAAACGAACCCATCACTGTTTATGGCAAAGGCAGCCAGACGAGGTCCCTTTGCTTTGTCTCAGATCTTGTCGAAGGCATATATCGTTTAAGCCAATCCGATATCCATGACCCTGTGAATATAGGCAACCCGCATGAACTGAAGATCATAGATTTGGCCAAGCTTATCATTAAGTTTACGGGAAGCAAAAGTAAAATTATTTATAATACTCTTCCCGTAGATGACCCTAAGCTCCGTCAGCCTGATATTACAAGAGCGCGTAAACTCTTGCAATGGGAGCCGAAGATTGACCTGGAAAAAGGATTAAGAGATACAATAGAATGGTTTAGATCTTCCTAGCGGATATGAAGGTTCTCGACCAAGGTTACGTGTATACGCAATATTTCTGCTCGAACAATATTGGAATGGACACAATATTCTTCGAGCAGACGTGAAGGCATAATACGTTAGCAAAGTCGAGAAGTTAATAGTGTTTTATGAAAGAACCATGGAAATGGTATATTTATATCATTGAATGTAAAGATGGGACATATTATACAGGGATGACATGGCAGCCTTATCTTAGATATGATCAGCATATTTCAGGGATGGGAAGTAAATATACTTCTATACATGGCGTGAAAAAAATTGTTTATATCGAAGAACATGAAAATATAGAAGAAGCGAGAAAGAGAGAGAAGCAAATCAAGGATTGGAATCGGGAAAAGAAAGAGAAACTCATAAAAGGGGAATGGAAAAAAGAATGGTAAGGTTCTCGACTAAGCTCACATGCCTGGAAACGATGTTCGCTCGAACAATATTGGATAGACACAATACTCTTCGAGCGAAGTCGAGAAGAATATTTGACCTCGCTCGAACAATATTATTTGTAACAATTCTTTTTGTAGCCAGCGAGTGTTACGCTTCCCCTTCCGTCGATGTCCCCTTACGCCACTGGAGTTACGACGCCATAGAAAAACTGGCCATTGTCGGGCTGTGCGATATCGCGGATATCGGCATAAGGCCTGTCTCACGTATTAAAATGGCTAATATCGTAAAGACCGCCATTGACAAGGCAAGGGATTATAGTGGAGAATTCGAATGGAACGAGCAGGATTACCTTGAAACACTTTTGAATAAATTGATAGATGAGTTCAGGGTGGAGCTTGTCGATATAGGCGTTGAGGTCGCGAGTACTTTTGACCAGCCTCTTCCTAAAAATACAATAAGACTTATCAGCGACATGAGCGTTGAACAGGCATACGGCGTGTTTGATTCAGACAACATGCTGTTCGAAAACAAGGATGGATGGGTTTTAAAAGACGGTATCAACTCCAGGATCAAAGTTACAGGCTGGGCGAAACTCGCTGACTTATACGCCGTATCAATTACCCCCGGCATAAGATATTCCAAGGACGATACAGACCTGAATATCGAAAACGCTCATTTAAGGATAAATCCCCGTGGCTGGAACACGGAATTTTCTATCGGGAGGACTTCCGCGTGGTGGGGCCCGGGTTTTCACGGCTCGATACTTATGACCGACAATGCCTTTCCCATGGATGCTTTAAGGATCAATAACATCCGGCCTTTCAGGCTTCCAGGGATTTTCAAAAAGATGGGCAGGTGGAGCGGTACATGGTTTATTTCAAGGATGGACAAAAAATTCAACCTTCCGCATGCCCTGGTCTCGGGATGGAAACTGGACTATATACCGTCGGAGTTCTTAAAATTCGGCGTCGGCCATATCCTGATGTTCGGCGGCAAAGGCGTCAATAGATATGGTTTCAATGATTTTGTAGGCAACAGCTCTCTTTTCTTCAGCTCGGGCGGCGGAGCGGATGACCCTGAAAACCATATCATGTCAGGGGATGTCCAGTTGTTCCTGAGGCGCATAGACAGGTTTTTGCCCATAGCCACAGGCGCGAAACTTTATATGGAATGGGGGGCGGAAGACGAGGCGAAAAGCGTGCCGGTGGACCTCGCGCATATAATAGGCGCGTATTTCACGGATGTATTCAAGATCCCGGGTTTTGATGTAAAGGCCGAGATAGCTAAATTCCACGAGGCCTTTTACTCGCATTTTAAATACACATCGGGCTATACCCGTAAGGGAAATTTTATAGGCCATCACGCTGGAGGAGATTCGGAGGATATCGCGCTTAGCGCCATATTCAGCTTTCCGGAGGAATACCGGGCGAGCTTTACTTTCAGCCATATGAGAAGCGGCCTTACCAGGGTATTCATAGAAACCACGGATCAAATAAAATTAGAATTTACTGTTATTAACGGGTTAAAGATGTATAATGTAAATAATGTAGACGTAACCCTGTTTTACGAATTTGACGATATAGAAAATTTCGAGAATACCGCTTTGAGCGCCAAAAACCATATCCTCGGCGCGGAAGTAACAAGGAGGTTCTAAATGCCTAAGAGGCTTTCTTTTGTCAATCTTTTCATAGCTGTCATATTTCTATTTTCCGCTGTTTTCCCGTCGGGAGTATTTTCTTACCAGTTCAGCGAGGACAGCGAAGAGAGGAAACTGGTGGACGAATCCAAAGGCGCGGATATAGTTTCGTTCAAAAAGATCCGCTGTCCGAACTGCCTAATGGAGTTTTTCTATGTCCCCGGCAAGGAAGGACCTCATTCGCATTGGGTCCACTACGAAGAGAGACGCGATAAAAACATCAGCGGGGATAAAGATAGCCCGGATAACGAAGAAATATCCCTGAAAGATAAACAGAAAAAAATAAAAGAACTTGCCAGGAAGAATAAATCGCTTGATCTTTTTAAATTAAAAGATGCCGCGCTTGATGAGAATATAGATAAGGACGAAGCTGTAAAAAAGGCATTGTCCATGCAGGAAGAGAAAGCCGAGCCCAAATATAAACCCAGGCTCCAGCTTACCTGCCCTTATGATGGTCATGTATTTTTTCCGGAAGGAGACCTCCTGGACCAGGCCAAGTTCAAGCCAAAGATTATTTTCCAGGAAGAACCTTCCAATATCGAATCCAGTTTTTCGAAATCCATAAGTTTCGGGGCTTCCAAAGACTTGAAACAGTTCGGGTATGAATTATTCATAATGCCCGAAAAAGATAAGGAAAAAAAAGATAAACAGGAAGAAGAGAGTTCTATCGGTAAATCCATGGAATCCCTCGCGGCGTTAGGCATGATAAAGACGGCGTTGGGGGGCCAGGCATCCCAGGGTTCCGGATTTTCTTCCCAGATCACAGATTCGGAAGACGCGGCTGTAATTCCTGTCAGTTCCGATTATGTGATAGGCCCGGGCGATACACTGCTTATCAATATATGGGGAAGCGTCCAGGAAAGTTTCCCCGCGGAGGTGGACAGGGAAGGTAAGATAATGCTTCCCAAATCCGGCCCCCTTTACGTATGGGGCATGAAACTCAAGGAAACTGAAGAGCGCATTTCCCAGAAGCTCAATGAATATTATACGAATTTCAATGTGGAAGTCTCGATGGGGAAACTCAGAAATGTCCGCGTTTTTATAATGGGTGAGGTTAAAAAACCGGGCGCGTATTCCATCAGTTCCCAGTCTAATATTTTTCAAGCGCTTTACCAGGCAGGAGGCCCTACCAAAATGGGCTCCATGCGCAAGATAAAGATAATCACCTCCGACGGTAAATCGAGAGAAATAGACCTTTATGAATTCTTGCTTAAGGGCGAACCCGCGGACAACTCCATAATACAATCAGGAGACACTATATTCGTGCCTCCGATAGGAGATGTCGTAGCTATAACGGGCAATGTTAAACGCCCCGGCATATATGAGACAAAGAGCGATATCCCTCTTTCTGATCTGATGAGTTTCGCGGGCGGTATTACGCCTACAGGCAACCTCCAGCATATCCAGGTAGAACGCATAGAAGACAATGAACGCCGTGTAATATCCGACATCGAGTTGAAAACTTCTTCAGGTTCAGATATCCCTTTTAAAGATATCAATCTTCATAACGGCGATTTAGTAATGGTTTCCCCTATTGTAAGGCTTAAGCATGATTTTGTGACAGTTTTAGGCAATATTGAAACCCCCGGTGATTATGGAAGGCGTGAAGGGATGACTGTCACGGATTTAATAGAAAAGGCAAAGGGGATCATGCCGGGGACATATCTTTACAGGGCGGAAATAGCCAGGGTCACCAAAGACCGTTCCCGGGAGATAATACCCATTAACCTGGATAAAATGATGTTAGGCGGAAGGGACGAGAACATTTTATTGAAAGAATGGGATATTCTCCTGATCTATTCCGAGGCTGAGGCGCAGGCGCCTTCGTTCGTGGATATAGACGGCTCAGTCAATAAGCCCGGCAGGTATGAACTTACGCCGAATATGAAAGTTTCTGATCTTATATTCAGGGCAGGAGGTGTAATGTCCAAGGATTTCATAAGCGGGGCCGAGCTTTTTCATATTATCCCTGGCGAACAGCCTGTGGTAAGGGAGATAGGGGTTAAACGTCTTTTCGGATCGAATCTTCAGATAGATAAGGATATTTTTCTTCAGGCGGGCGACATGCTTTTCGTGAAATCAGAACCTGGGCTTACTGAAAGGAAGCTGATTACCGTAAAAGGCGAGGTCAGGTTCCCGGGCGTATATCCGATAATAGAAGGAGAGAGGCTCAGCGACCTGATAGAGCGCGCCGGGGGCTATACCAAAGAGGCGTTTTTGCCCGGGGCTGTGTTTACCAGGAAGTCTATTAAAGAAGCCCAGGAAAAGATGCGCAAAAAATTCCTCGAGAGAGAACAGAGAAATGTCATGGAAGAACAGCAGTCTATTTTAATGCGGGCGGGAAGCACTGCGAGCGCTGAGGCTGTAAACCAATCTGTAAGAGCGAGGATGGAAATGATGGAGATGATCTCCGAGGCTGATATAGAAGGCCGCATGGTCATAACCCTTGTGCCTATGGAGCAGTTAAAACATACAAAGTACGATATATCCCTCGAAGACGGCGATACGCTTACAATACCCGAACCGCCGTCGGCTATCACTGTAATAGGCAGTGTCAATAACCCTACCTCAGTGCCTTTTGAGGCAGGTAAAGGCATGGATTATTATATACAGAGGACAGGCGGGCTCACAAAGCACGCTGACAGGAGCGGTATATACGCTGTCCGCGCCAACGGCGAAGCCATCAATAAATTTATGATGACCAAGTTTGTCGAGCGCGGGGATACCATAGTTGTGCCGCAGGAATTTAAATACTGGACCCCCGCGGGCACAGTGTTTAAAGATACGGTGCAGATCCTATCCCAGCTAATAATCGGCGTAGGCGTCATCGCCGCTCTTAACTAAACCAGCCCTGCGAGGTGGCCCTGCGGGCCACCTCGCCGTAATAACCCCCTAATTTTTCTTGCGATTAACCCCCAAATACGCTATAATCAAAGCTATTATTTATAATATTATACTATAGAATAGATATATAACCCATAGGAGCCAAATATGGAATACGATTTTAATATACTATATTATCTAAATATGTATAAAAAATGGTGGAAAACTATCGTAAAGCTGATGGCAGCGGCTGTATTTTTTACAGTTATTTTTTCACTGCTTATGCCAGCAAGTTATGTGTCTAAAGTTACTATTATCTCTACTGATTCTGTAGGCGGCGGAGTTTCGTCAGTATCTTCTATTAGTAAATTTTTTGGAATAGCGGGTATTTCAAAAGGTACTTCTTATAGCGACATAATTTTTGTTTTGCTTAAGAGTAATCGCATGACTAAAGATATAAAAAATTTCTTAGAGTTAAACAAGCAGCCAGATCTTAAATATAAAATAAATACTCGTGAAATGATAGCTGGATTGGAAATAGAAGTTAAAGGCGCTAACCCCGCATTTACCGAAAAGATAGCGAATTTTATAATTCAAAATTTAGATAGGATAAATGGCGAGTTAGATATTACTCCAGCTAAGCCTATGGTAAAAGTATTAGATCCTGCTTCTTATGGCGAAAAAGAATCTCGGCAGGTTATCAGAAAAGCTTTTATCGCAGGCCTTTTTGCATTTCTATTAATCAGCCTCCATATATTTTTCTATAGTTACCTTAAAAAAATAAAATTATCGCAATAATATTAAGACATGTAGGGCTATGAAATGTTTAAAGAAAAGCGGTTTTTATATATTTTAACGGGTTCTTTTATATTTGGTCTTGTCTTGTTATTTTTAACAAAAACCCCTATGCAGCCGGACTCTTACAGTTATGATGCTATTGGGTTGAACATCGCGAATGGCCATGGTTATACCGATAGTGCCGGAAATCTTACAATGGAGAGAGAGCCGTTGTATCCGCTTTTCTTAGCCTTAGTATATTCGATGTTCGGTCATAATTATTTTTTTGTCCAATTACTTCAGATACTATTGTTTTTAGCAACAACTATCCTTGTATATAAAATAGCTGGGATAATTTTCAAAGAGAAGATAGCCTTTTATTCAATGACCGTGACTGCCTTTTTCCCGACACTTGTAAACTACTCAAGCTATATTCTTAGTGAGGCGTTATTTACGTTTTTGCTTGCCCTGGTCGTATTTTTGGGTATGAAGGTTTATTTCACTAGCCGGTTCAGTTATTATCTGCTGTTTGGTATGGCGTTGGGACTGGCGGCGTTATGTAAGGTCATAATGCTGCCTTTTTTGTTTATAGCAGTTATGTGGCTCATATTATTGAAAATCAAGTCAGCCGACAATAAAGGTCTTATCATAAAGATATTCGCCATGTCCCTGATTTTTATATGTTTGACATTACCGTGGATGTCAAGGAACTACACGAAATTCGGGGACTTTTCCTTAAGAGAGGGGAGCCTAGAACCTCTATGTATAAAGGTTCAAAAGCTTGATTATAATTTTAATGATCTGAAGCAAAGCCTGGTTTTCATTTTATCCGAGAATCTTGGTAAAAAGGTGTTTCCTAATGCAGTTGAGAATCCGAGGGATTTTTTATTCAGGGAAGACATCTTGGTCAGGGAAAAAATATTGCCTGAATTAAAAAGCAAGGGCTATAGCGCCAATAAAATTAAAAATACCATGATAAAAGAGATAATGAGAAGACCCGTTAAATTCATAGCGGTGTCTTCCATTGATTTGCTTAAAATGACACAGTTTACGTATCTTCCAGCTTTGATAGATCAGGAGTATCTAATAAAGAAGATATCCAGTATCAGGTACGGAAGCTTAGCACTTTCTTTATTCAGGGGTGTTTTTAGGTTACTGGCATATCTAATGATAGCGTTTTCCGTAATGGGAATGCTAGAGCAAAAGATGTTGTGGCGTAAATGGGTATTTTTGTTGATCGTGATATCGTATGTTTCCTTAGCGTATGCTGTTATATACGGCCATGGGCGCTATTCAGTTCCGCTTATTCCGTATTATATAATCCTGTCTACCGCCTTCGTCATAAGGAATAAAAAGGCTGTTTCGTGATTGAGCTATTGATAACTAAAAAGTATGTTTTATTATTTTTGTCTGCGATATTTATAGCTTTGGTAGTAATTTTAGTCCCTATATCCTTTACATCCTCTGCTTTGATTATGATGCTTGGTATATCGGGCTGTTTATTCTGCCTTACCTGCGTTATAAAAGCTTCAAGTGAACGGACTTTCTTGTCAGGAATATTCATCGTAGCGATCTTATCAAGGGTCATAGGCTCTTGTTTACTTTATAACATTATTTACATATTTCAAGGCAATGGCTTGATAGGAGATGCATTCAGTTATAGCGGGAATGGGGCTAAGATAGTAGACGTGTGGTTATCAGGTGTCAGGGACCTGGAATATATACATAATTACGTGAGAAGCATTAGCACTAGCGGAACACTTGGTGCTTTTGATTTCTGGAACGCTATTGTATATTTTTTCAGCGGCAAAAGCCCCCTTTGTGTGATCTTTATAAATTCTTTGGCAAGCTCCTTGACAGCTGTGTTTATCTATTATATAACTTTACAGCTTTATGATAAAAGAGCAGCGAGGATATCCGCTCTTTTAACTGCTTTCTGGCCATCATTATTCATATGGTCTATTCAAGACCTTAAAGAACCCCTAAGTATTTTTTTAATAGTAGTGCTGGTGTGGGCTATAATCCAATTAAAAACAAGGTTCAGACTTCATTTAATATTTATAATGATATTAGCCAGTTTAGCTTTAAAAGAGTTAAGATTCGTGTCTTTTTTCATCTTTTATGCGTTAATATTCCCGGTTTCTCTGATATTGTTCTTATGGGATAAGCACAAGTTGCTATTTATATTCATAATCATATTAGCAAGCGTGATAGCTGCCACTTGTGTATATGAGTATATAATGAAATTTTTACCTGGAGGCAAGAATAGCTTTTCGTTGATAGAGTATATATATAAGATGCGAACGTTCAGGACATATGGAAATACAGCATTTTTGTCTAGCCTGGATATTACTAATCCATTGAGCCTAATACTCTTCGCGCCTCTAGCGATATTTGTAGCATGGTTAGCGCCTTTTCCCTGGCAGCTTGGCAGCATGTCGCAGGTAATGGTAATCCCGGAGATGATCGTATATTATTTGTTGTTACCAGCTATGTTTATAGGATGGAGTTTTATTATGAAACATAAAGCAAGAGAAGGCGGGATAGTAGTCTTGTATATAGCCATAATGATGCTTGTTTTGGCTTTTATAGAAGGCAATATCGGTACGCTATTCAGGCATAGGGCAATGGTATTGCCTTTTGTATTTGTGCTGATAGGGATAGGCTTGGAGAAAAAAAGTATTGAAGCTGCAATACGGACGTGAATATTATGAAAACTTTATTTATTTCTTATAACGGTGCAATGGAACCATTAATGTTATCCCAGGGGATTCCGTATTTAAAAGGCCTATCCCGGAAAGGGGTATCGGTCTATTTATTGAGTTTTGAAAAAAAAGAGTTTTGGAAAAAATATCCAAAAGAAAAGATCGCTAGTTATAGAGAAGAATTAAAGTCAAATGGTATTAAATGGTATAGCCTCAGGTATCATAAGAATCCATCTTTGCCTGCCACTTTATTTGATATATTCATGGGCATATTGTTAGGATGCTATATTACTATATCAAAAAAAATAGATATTATACATGCCCGGACCACTGTTTCAGCTGCGATGGGGCGCATGATCACTAAGTTAACAGGAAAAAAATTCATATTTGATGAGAGAGGGTTGACCGCTGAGGAGTATGTTGATGGGGGTATGTGGAAAAAGGACAGTATTTCTTATAAGCTCACGGCCTATTTTGAAAAGATATTTTTGATAAAAGCGGATGGGCTGATAGTCCTTTCTGAGAATATAAAGGATTTCCTGTCGCATAGCGATTATCTGCCACGCAATAATATGAATAAAAAGCAGAGTGTAATGGTCATACCATGCTGTGTTGATGTCGAGAGATTTAATGGTGATAAAAATATAACAAAAAAAGTAAAGCAAGAACATGGCCTGGCAGAGAAGTTCGTTTTCTTATACGCCGGGTCGTTAGGTACATGGTATTTATTGAGCGAGATGATAGATTTTTTTATCACAGCAAAAGAACGCATCAAGAACGCGCATTTTCTGATAGTGACGCATACAGGTAAAAAAATAGCGGATAAATATTGCAGGGAAAAAGGGCTGCACGAAAGCGATTTTACTATAATAGAGTCAGAGTTCGAGGATGTGCCTTATTATACTAAACTAGGCGATGCGGGCATGTTTTTTATAAAACAAGTGCTTTCCAAAAGATCTTCATGTCCCACTAAGTTCGCGGAATACCTGGCTAGCAGCTTGCCTGTGATAATAAACTCGCAGATAGGCGATACAGATGTCATCGTTGAAAATAATAGATTAGGCGTCGTTATCAAAGATCTCAATAAAGATGCGTATATGAATGCTTTGAACGAATTAATGGAGCTGTTAAAAGATAAGGATATGTTAGTGGCGAGGTGTCATAAGACAGTAGATACTATGTTTTCCCTGGAGATGGGTGTTTCCAAATACTTTAGTATATACAATAAGGTGCTATATGGACGAGAAGCTTAAAAAAAATATATTACCTTTTGTTAGCATAGTGATCCCAAATTATAACGGAGGCCCTTTTTTAATGAATTTGATGGATTCTATATTGCACCTGGAATATCCGATAGAGCGTTATGAGGTCATTATCATAGATAATAATTCATCGGATGGTTCTTTAGGGGCATTAAAGAGCAGGTATTCATCTTTCATTACTGATAATAAGATCAAGCTGATAGAATCAGCTGTAAATGCAGGGGCGCCGGCTGCTTACAACCTGGGGATAAACAAGGCTGATAAAGCATATGACTATATATTGAAATTAGATAGCGACATGGTGCTTACCAGGGACTGTTTGATGGAATTGATCAAATGCGGCGGATCTGGCGCTAAGATAGGGTTTGTCGGAGGTAAAGTCTTTTATTATTCTGATAAGACTAAACTTCATTTAATAGGCTCGACATTAAGCCCGTTCTATTCCGGGGGCATAGGCATAGGTAAATACAAGTCAGCCAGTAGTCTGTATGATAAAGACAGGCAGATCGATGTCGTCAACGGGTGCATGATGCTTGTAAAGAGAACAGTAATAGATGAAGTGGGGCTGATGGATGAGAATTACTTTTTATATTTTGATGACCTGGATTGGACATTAAGGGCCATGAGAAAAGGGTATAAGAGTATTTATTGCAGCAAGGCTCTATCGTATCATAATACATCCGAGCCTTATAAGAGATTCCAGAACAAGAAATGGATCCATTATGCAGTATATAATGGGTTTTATTTTATGAAAAAAAATTATAGAGGTATCGACCGGGCTATTTTTTTGATCTCCATGCACATAAGGATATTGGCGTATTTTTACGGGATAATACGTAATAATACGTTTTTTAAACAAATAGAACTGGTAAAAACGCTAGTCTTGGCTTACTGCGGAGGATTAAAGTATTTATGGAAAAAAGGGTAGTGATCATAGGAGGCGGCCCTACAGGCCTTGGGGCAGCTTATAGATTAAAAGAGCTAAAGCACAAGAACTGGGTCTTATTGGAAAAAGAACAATATGTAGGAGGACTTTCAGCTTCAGTGAAAGATGACTTGAATTTTATCTGGGATAAAGGCGGGCACGTATTATTCTCTCATTATAAGTATTTTGACGACATAGTGGAGAAGCTTCTCTATCGTGGGTATGTAGAGCATGAGAGAAAAGCCTATATCTATTGCATGAAAAAGTGGATACCATATCCGTTTCAGAACAATATCCGGCATCTGCCTAAAGACGCTATGTTCGAGTCCATTATGGGGCTGATCATCTCCCAACAAAAAGAAAAAAACAGCCATAATTTTAAAGAATGGATAGTGAACACTTTTGGGGAAGGCATAGCTAACTATTTTATGATGCCTCAAAATCTGAAGACATGGGCGCATCCTTTAGAGGACATGGATAATAATTGGATCAAGGAGAGGATAAGCGTTATAGATCCAGTAAGGATATTGAAAAATATACTTTACAATAAAGATGACAATGGATGGGGCCCTAACAATAAATTCAAGTTTCCTTTGCACGGGGGTACAGGAGGATTGTTCTCTAAATTCGAGCCTATCTTTAAAGAAAACTTATGTTTAGGGAAAAAGGTAGTCAAAATAGACATGGCTAATAAAAAATTGGCCTTGGACGATGACGAGGTCATGGATTATGACATACTGATAAATACTTCGCCTTTAGACCTGTTTGTCAAGATGATGAGACCATGCGCAGCAAAAAGAGGACTTGAGCCTCATGCCAAATGCCTGAAACACAGCAGTTCTTATGTAGTAGGGTTAGGTTTAAAAGGCAGGTGCAGGAGTTCTAAATGCTGGATGTATTTTCCAGAGAGTAATTTCCCTTTTTATCGTGTAACGTATTTTTCTAATTATTCCAAATATAACGTACCTGACTCTAAAGCTAATTGGTCGCTCATGTGCGAGACCAGTTACTCTAAATATAAAAAAATAGATAAAACTAAGATAGTGAACGAGACAATTAAAGGGCTTTTGGATAGCAATATCATATCTGACAGTGATAGGAAAAATATAATATCCACTCATACCATAGATATTGGATATTCGTACCCAGTGCCTACTATAGGCCGTGACAAAGCTTTAAAAAGAATAAATCTTTTTTTGGAGGATAACAGCGTGTATTCCAGAGGAAGGTTTGGCGCGTGGAGATATGAGATCGGGAACATGGACCATTCTTTTATGCAGGGTAAAGAGGTCATTGATAAGGTTTTACTGGATAAAAATGAAATCACATACAATAGCAAATAAATTAAAAGCAGCTCATATCCTCATAAAGCATAAGGGATTAGATAGTTTTCTAAAGAAACATGTATTCGGCCGCGTTCACAGAGAGGCAAGGTTTGGGATGCCATATATTGCGATGAGGTGTATGGAATCATGCTTCGCGGCAGCTAATAAGCATAAATATACTTTCCCAAGCTATCTTCAATTAGAGCCTACGTCACGATGTAACATGAAGTGCAGGAATTGTACCCGGGATGTTCTTAGCGCATCAGGGGACATGGAATTCAATGATTTCATTAAAGTGGTCGGGCAGTTCCCATTTTTAAAAGAAGTGAAATTGCAGGGGCTGGGAGAGCCTTTATTGAACGCGTCGCTTTTTAAAATGGCGGAGCACTTGAAGAAAAAGAACATCACCACTTATATCGCTTCTAATGCTACTCTGATCACGGAGGAGAATGCTCGCTATATGATAAAATATTTTGATAAAATAGAGATATCACTGGATGCTTTCGGAAAGGATAAGATCAAGGAGATAAGGGGAGTGGATTGCCTGGACAGTATATTAAAGGGCATCCGGCTGCTCATCTCGGCTAACAATAGCAATGCTGATATAGCAGTGAATTTTGTCATGGAGAAAACTAATGTCGAAGACCTTTGCCCATTGATAGGTTTGATAAGCGATCTTGGAGTCTATCATATTAATATCGTGAACCTTCAGAATTGGGTAAGCGTAGACAGCAAGCATGCTGATAAAAGGCAGAAATTATCAGAAAGGAATCTGGTCATGGATGGGGAAAATGCAGTTCATCTAAAAAAAGCAATGCTTTTAGCTAAGACAAAAGCAGTACATGTTGATTTTGTCTTACCCGAGGAGCAAAGAGGCAAATGTTTCTGGTATAAAAAAGGCGTTTATGTCTCATGGAACGGTTATGTTACTCCTTGCTGTATCAGGCCTAATTATGAAGAATTCAATTTTGGGAATATTTTTAATAATAATATCAGACAGATCTGGAATAGCCCAGCTTATGTTCAATTTAGACATGAGCTGAATAACGGGAATGCGCCTTCAGTGTGCAAGGGGTGCAACCATGCGTGATATTGAACAGGAGGTTCCTTGATCCATGAATAGGAGATTGGAAGTATTAAGGCATTGGTGTTTTGGCAAAAAGAACGGGGTTTCATTGAAAGATCTCGCACGCTTTTTGATGAGCCCTGTCTATTTTTCTAAAGCTAGCGCTAAGATAAGTAGCATAGATGAGACAGGAGAATATCTCGTGATGCATTTTAAAAATGTAAAAGAGCCGCTATATTGCCCTAAGGATGTAAATAAGGCTAAACTGCTTCAGATAGTTGGAGAGACGATGTATCCAGAGGACTGGCATTATTATGAGATAGATCAGACAAGAGTCAGGCCTCAAGACATCGTGGTAGATTGCGGGGCAGCTGAAGGCTTGTTCAGTCTATTGATAGCTAGTAGATGCAAGAAAGTATATGTAATAGAGCCTTTGAATTCATTTGTGAAGGCAATGAAAGTTACGTTTTCAGGTTTTAGCAATATTGAAATAATCCCTGTGGCATTGTCAGACAGGGAGCTAAAAGGATCTTTGCTTGAGAACGGTATAAGTTCCCAGGTAATTGCTGGTGGTGAAGGCGTTCCTGTGGAGATAACCACGGTCGATCGATTGTTCCATGATAAAGATAGGCCAGTCTCGTATATAAAAGCGGACCTTGAAGGATACGAGATGGAAATGTTGAAGGGCGCGAGAAAGACGATCAGCAAGTATAAGCCAAAAATAGTCGTTACTACTTATCATAATAAAGATCATGCGAAAATGATCTCTGGTTATTTGAAAGAAATAAACCCGGATTATAATATCTTATTGAAAGGCATTAAAGGTAAGCTTGGCCTCTATGTCATGCTTCATGCCTGGTGAAAAATAGGAAAAATAGGACAAGTCTGGACAAATAAAATGATAGATCTCGTATATATAAAAAATGATTATTATCCAAATAATATGGCAAGCGCTATACAAGTAATGAACACTATCTATGCGTTAGCCTCGAACGGAGTAAGTGTACATGGTTTTTTTAAGAGGAAAGGCAATGAGAGAGCCAGGGATGTTCTAGAGTATTATGGGTTAGCCCATCATGACAATCTGGATATAAAGCTACTCTATGTACCTTGTTTCTTAAGTAAAAATATCATAGGCGATAGTTATTTCACGCTGTCAGCTATCGCCTTCTTATTATGGAAGATAGGGAAGAAGAAAGCGGATATCGTGTATTGTACTGGTGTCAGTAGATATTTGAGCTTTCTAAGTTCTATCAAAAAGATGATAAACCTAAAGATCGTAAGCGAGATGCACCAGGCTTGTCTGGAACAGAAGACTTTCAAGCTGATAAAAAAAATGTATGATAAGAACGTGTTTGATGGGATTGTTACTATTTCACATGCGCTGAAAAAAGAATTTGTAAAGCGCGGGATAAAATCTTCTTGTATTGAAGTAGCTCATAGCGGAGTCAATCCTTCTGTAAAGCAGCCAAATGGCCGCATAGACCTTATCAATGAACTAGGTTTGCCTTTTAGCGAGAATGAAAAAATTATCATTTATGCCGGACATCTCTACCCATCCAAGGGCGTAGATACATTGATAAAAGCTTTTTCCAGATTAAATAAAATAATGCCTGGCGCTCGTCTTGTTGTATTGGGCGGCGAAGATACTCGTGATCTGACCAGATGTAAGGATCTTGCAGTATCCCTTGGCATGGATAGTTATATATACTTTTCAGGCCCAATAGAGCCTACTAAAGTTAAAAAGTATCTATATATATCAGATATAGGAGTATTGCCTACTCCAAATAACGATAAAGATTTTTGGAACTTTTCTTCACCGCTCAAGTTGTCCGAATACATGGAAAGTGGCCTTCCTGTTGTGGCGTCCAATTTGGAATGTGTATCTGAAAAAATAAAGGATGGATGGAACGGAATTTTATTCACTCCGTCTGATGTGGCGGATTTGTCTGATAAGATGTGTTATATCCTGAACAATAATGATGTCAGGGATAAAATTAGGCTTAATGGAATGAAATCTGCAAAGGCTTTTTATTTTGAAAAAAGAGCTGAGACGATACAGGATTTTTTAAATGATATCGTGGCTGAAAGATAGGCCTTATGTTTTATAAGTACCTAAAACAAAAATTTATAAAAGACTCGATTTTCCTTTACAGTTCTAGCTATATTTCTTATGGCCTAACTTTTATAACGGCAATAGTTCTAGCAAGAGGACTTGGTGCAGAAACTTATGGATTACTAGCTCTTCTAATATCCATAATAGAGTTTACAAAATTATCTTTTACTATAAACACTAACGAAGCTACGATCAAATTTTTATCGGAATATATAGATAAAGAGAAAGGCAAAGCTCTTTTAGTAATAAAAACGAGTTATTTATTGGATTTTATACTCGGTACTATAATCTCGGCAATATTATTTTTTACAGCCGGACTAATAGGAGAAAAGATTTTTCATGATACGCGCATTGAGTATTTTCTTAAGATTTACGCGCTATTACCGCTTTGCGATTCCGTTCAATCTACCTCAAACGCTGTGTTTCAAGTATTTAAAAAGTTCAATTACTTTGGTTTTTTGATGGTTTTTTCAAAGCTTATGAAGTTATTAGGGATACTTTTTTTTATTTCAGCCGGATTAAAAAATGTGTTATTTGTCTTTATTGGTGTCACTGCTATGTCGTCGATTTTATATATGGTTTTAGCAATCAAATTGATTCATAAGAGGCTTTCTGGAATCAGAATCGTAAAATCTTTTGAACCCATTAAAGCATTTTTATACTTTAATTTACATGTGTATCTTTCAACCACGTTCAAGGCATTAAATAGCAGGCTTGACATATTGTTGCTGGGATATTTTAGGCCGCTTGCGGAAGTAGGTTACTACAAAATTGCGCTTACTATAGTCGGGATTCTAACGGTTATATATGAACCGCTTGTAGTCAATATTTACCCCAGGATTGCGGAGTTGTGGAATCAGAAGAAAAAAACGGAAATAAAAAATCTTTTGATTAAGAGCTCTGTATTTATTGGGACGTTTGCGGTTGTTGCGGCAACTGGCATCGTTCTGTTTGCCAAACCCCTTATCATGGCTTTTTATGGTAAAGAATACGAGCCAGCGCGTTTCGCGATTTATATACTAATAGGTGGAGGAGTGTATGCAAGCTTTGTTTTTTGGGCAAGATCGTTTATATTAGGGATAGGGTATCCAAATATATCCGCAGCGTTAGGTTTTTTTAGTGCGGTATTTATTGCATTTGCTTGTTTTTTTTTAATACCAAGGTATGGATATATAGGTGCTTCTATAGCTGTTTTATTAAATTTTTGTATATTTAATACTATTTTAATAATAATTGTTCATAATTTTATTCGTAAGGAGAAAGATGAAGATCGTATTAGTGTCTGCTCGTGATAATTATTTAAAAAAGATGCATACCGCGCCTTTAGGGCTTTTATATGTTGCTTCTACCTTAGAGGCCGCAGGGCATGAAGTGATAGTTATAGATTCACAAAACGAAGAACTTGATAATAAAGGTGTTTTAAGGAATATCATCAGTATTAAGCCTGATGCGGTTGGTATTACAGGAACTACGGAAAATAGATTTATAGTGATAGAGCTCTTCAAAATGATAAAGGAAGCGTTGCCAAGTGTCCTTACCATCTGGGGCGGCCCGCATGCCACTCTAACGTCCAGAGACGCGATAGATAAAATAGTGGATGTGGATATTATTGTAAAAGGCGAGGGAGAGATCACGACGCCCGAGTTTCTAGAAGCATACTCCAAAACAGATGATCTGGGCAAGATCCAGGGTATTATCTATAGAAGCAAGGAAGGGAGTATAATAGAAACTCCTGACAGGCCATTCATTAGCGACCTAAATACTTTGCCTTTACCAGCCAGGCATCTTGTAGATATGGACAAGTATATAGTGACTGTTGAAGGAGAGTATAAGACGCGGGCTGCAGGTATAATAAGTTTACGAGGTTGTCCCTATGATTGTTATTTTTGCGCTAACGGGGCGCTTGGCCTGCGCAAGGTCAGAAAGCGTTCTCCTGAAAATGTCGTGGCGGAAATGGAATATATTGTTAATAAATATAAAATAGATGGATTTAATTTTTGGGATGATTCTTTCACTATAGATGAAGCGCATTTAAGGGATATTTGTTCTTTGATCATCAAAAGAGGATTGGACATAAAATGGTTTGCTAGAGCTCCTGTAAATACTATAAATGCAGAAAATATAAAATTAATGCGTAAGGCTGGATGCGTTTCAATAGGCATCGGCGCTGAATCTGGAAGCGAAAAGGTATTACGTGCCATGAACAAAACGTTGTCTTTGAACCTGCTCGAGGCTACTAATGTGGCGCTTAACGAGGGAATGGTAGTAAAATGCACTTTCATGGTAAGCCTTCCAGAGGAGACAGAAGATGACCTGAAATTGACCTTTGATCTTATAGATAGATTAAAAAAGAAAAAAGTGGTCGCTTTTTATAGCTTCACCAGGATATACCCTATGACTAAGTTTGAATACCTCGCTAAAGAAAGAGGTATAATGCCCAAGGATTTTTCATGGAATAGCCCCTATGAGTTCAAAGACGCGGAACTATTAGGCTCTAATCCGTCATTGCCTATGTATAGCAATGGCCTTATGTCCCATGCGGATATAAAATTCTATGTCGCAAGGCGGCAAAACAGTTTATTGGGGCTGCTTTTCAAAGGTTTAAAGAAAATTTTCTGCGCAAGGAACATGGGTGATATAAAAATATTAATTCATTTTATAAAAGAATTATTTCATAAAAAAGCAAGGCTTGGCAATGGACCTAAATAAATATTACAAAGAAAAAGGCTTATGCCTGACTAATCGTAAGTTGCCGATGAGTTTTAGATCGGTCAGGGATTACTTATTCGGGATAAAAACACCGATCAGGATAATGGAGGAAGGGTTTATCAAGGATTTCATGCCCTTATTGAAAGGCAAGGTCATCGAGCTTGGAGCTAGCAAAAATAATAGATATAAGAGATTTGCTGTTTCTGCTAGTGAGTATATTTTAAGTAATCTGTCAAAAGATGATCCGGATATGATGTATTTAGATGTATTGAATATGCATCTTGAAGATAATTCCGTGGACGGTATTGTTTGCTTGAACGTCTTAGAGCACGTAATTGACCCGGGTAAAGCAATACGCGAGATCAAAAGGGTGCTAAAGCCTGGAGGTAAGATATTTTTGACAGTCCCATTCACTTATTATTTTCATCCTTTTCCAGATGATCTCTACAGATTTTCTCCTTCAGCATTGTCCGAGAGTTTTAAGGATTTCAATATAATACGCTGCGAGACTCTTGGGAATATTTGGAGCACCTTGGCTACTATTATCCAAAAACCTAGATTTAAAGGGAGCCTCAGGACCTTGGATATGTTAGTCCACATGCTGGGCCTCGTATTTTGTTTACTTAGCCGCACCAGAGGATATCAGGATGAATATTTGATGATCTGTTGCTTAATAGCGGAGAAGAAACATGCAAAGTGAACCTAAAAATAGTAAAAGTTGGTTCGAACAGCACCCTGTAATAACACTGTTCTTTGTTTGTTCGATATTTATGCTTATAGTTGTCTGCATGGCAGAGAGCATACTGTCGTATGAAAAAACCATAATAGATTTTTCTACTGATAGATATATAAGGCTTAGGGAACACAAGCCATTACTGTCAGGAGTTTTTCATGATATTGATTATGATAACGTAGATCAACTGAAGCCAAAGCCAAAGGATTATTCTTTCCGGACAGACGAGAATGGATTTATCATGCCATCAAAGATCCATGATAAACCTGATCTTGCCATAGTTTTTCTTGGAGGTTCTACTACTGAGTGCCTGAGGGTAGACGAGGAGAACAGATTCCCGTATTTAGCAGGTAGATCGATAGAGAAAAATATAGGCTTAAAGACCAATTCTTATAATTCAGGGGTATTTGGAAATAATTCGCTGCACTCTTTGAATATACTATTGAACAAAGTGATCCTGCTTAAACCAGACATAGTAGTGATGATGCATATTTTTAATGATCTAAGCGTGTTGCTACATGAGGGGACATATTGGAATGACAATGTTTATAGATCCACGATATATAAAGCCAGGCCCTCGGATATCTTAAGAAAGATAAAAGATTCTACTATACCGCATTTATATTATAAATTGAATGGGATATTTAATTTTAATATCACTTCAAGGGTAGAGAATGACGAGTTCCAGTTCAATAGAAAACGAAAAATAAATATAGATAAAGAACATATTCTGGGCGAGTTCAGGATGAACCTTCAGACATTTATCAATATATGCGAGGCGAGGAATATCACCCCTGTATTGATGACGCAGCAGAATGCATTGACAGATGATCCAGACATAGTAGTAACAGAAGGGTTAAAAAAACTAGAAGGCCAAGGAGTGGACTATAAAGCGCTAAAAGAGATTTATGATATGCTCAACCAGGAAATAAGGGATGTCGGAGTTAAGAACCGCATATTAGTCATAGATCTGGATAAGGCTATCCCGAAATCAAAGGATTATATATACGATTGCGGGCATTTTAACAACAAAGGGTCTATATTTGCGGCTAGTGTAATAGAAAAGAGCTTAAGAAATATAATAGCATTGCCAAAGAACTCAGCTGTAAAAATAAAAAAATAATTATCATCGTATGAAAATATTATTCATAAATCCGCCCTATATAAGGTTCAAGAATATCGAAAATATATATTTTCCCCTGGGCCTGGGCTATCTGTCCGCTATGGCTAAACAAGTTGGGCACCAGGCAGTGATATATAATGCAGAGATACCTGCTCCGGATGAAAAGGCTAAAGAAGCAAGCTATGGGGGTCAGCTTGCGAATTTGACCTTATCGCAGCAAGTGAAGAAAAGAATATATGATTATGATGACCCAATATGGAAAGAGATCGGGCATGTTATAGCTACTGAAAAACCAGCTGTCGTTGGCATTGGGACAGTGACCGTTGCATTGGGCGTGACAAAAAGGATAGCCGAGTTGGTAAAAGCCATTGATAAGGATATAAAAGTCGTGATAGGCGGGCCGCATGCATCAGTGGATCCTATATCTTGTTTTACGGAAAACATTGATTTCGTGATCACAGGCGAAGGGGAGATACCCCTGAAAGGCCTTATGGATTTTCTGAAAGGTGAAAAAGCATTCAAGGATATAGGAAGCATCGTAACTAAGAAAGGAAACGAATTTATATTTAATGACAAAGCTCCTATGATAGAAAATATAGATACGTTGCCTTTTCCAGATAGGGGTGGACTGCTTAATGTGCATAATTATCAGAAAGCTGTGTTTTCTACATTCATGACAGACCTGATAGGCTCCAGAGGCTGTCCGTTCAATTGCAAGTTCTGTAGCGTTAAAAATGTCTGGGGAAAGACAATCCGTTTCCGTAGTCCAGATAATGTTGCAGCGGAAATGGAACATATACAGAAAAATTATGGAAGCAGGGAGTTCCATATATGGGATGATACGTTTACATTGAACAAAGATTATTTTTACAGGTTTTGCGATATACTGATAAGCAAGAAAAGTCCGTTTCTCTGGAGCTGCGCTACCAGGGTAGATCTTTTGTCTAGCGAAGCGCTTAAAAAAATGAAACAAGCAGGGTGCTTTACAGTATTTTTAGGCATAGAATCAGGCAGTAAAAAAACTCTGGACCAGATAGATAAAAACATATCGCTGGATAAAGTACTGGAAGCTCAAGACCTTCTAAAAAAAGCAAAGATGCCGTGGAAAGCGTATTTTATAGTAGGATTCCCAGACGAGACAAAAGCGGACATGATAGAAACTTTTTCTTTTATGAAAAAAATAAAGCCTTCCAGATTATTCCTTAATGTCTTTGCGCCCTATCCAGGGACCCAGCTTTACGAGCGTTGTGAAGAGCTAGGACTTCTTAAAAACGTGGATTGGGATGTAGTAGAGACAAAAGGAGGAAGTCATAATTTTGCGAATGCAATGGATACGGAGGATTTTAAGAAACAGCTAAAGGATATGTCAAAGTACGTAGATGATTACAATAAGGCCCAGAGTTCGATATTTAAAAAACTCTCGTTACGCTATTCATATATGTCAAAGCATCCTCTTGGATTCATTAATAGGCTCGCAAGATATGCCATAAAAAGGACCACACTAGGATGGAATTGTCATTAAAAAGATGCGCAGGCCCTATGTTACGGCACGCAATGTACAGGATGGGATTTTTAGCAAAGATGCGTCTTCCTAGAATCGTGGTAGTGGAGACTGGGAATATTTGTATGCTTAACTGCCCTACTTGCCCTACGGCTAATGCTATGAAGAGGCCTACTGGGTTCATGGCTATGGAGACGTTCCAAGCATTGATAGAGCAGCTTGATTGGAAAATAGATAAACTCGATCTTGGTTATTCAGGAGAACCTCTTCTTAATAAGCAGCTATTCAAGATGATCTCCTTGGCTTCAGCCAAGGGAATACCAACAGGCTTTGATACAAATGGCATGGAGTTGGAGCATCACATAGATGAGATAATCGAAAGCGGACTTAAATATATAACCATTTCTTTGGATGGCTCAGACCAAGAAGCGTTATCAAGTTTTCGGGAAGGAGCTGATTTTAAAAAAATATATGGAGGGATAAAAAAATTATGCGACAGGAAGCGCGCAGAGAATAGGCTATTCCCTAAAATCACCCTTCAGACGATAGTAATGAAAAGCAATGAATCCCAGCTAGATACGATCAAGCGCCTGGCAATGGATCTGAGCGTAGATAAAGTCGTATTTAAGAGCCTGAACCTGAATATAGGATTCTGGCTTCCTGAAAAAGAAAAAGAACGATTAGCTGCCAAATTATTACCTATCGATATAAAACATTCAAGGTATGCAACTAGCGACACTTTCAAAAGACAGAAAGGAGATAATCCCTGCATATTCCCTCTCAATGATATGGTAGTGCTTTACAATGGAGATGTTATATTGTGCTGCCTGGATTTCAATGGCAGGCACGTTGTAGGAAACATCCTGAATACGCCATTGCGCCAGATATGGCGTTCAAGAGAATATGCTGATTATCGAAAAAAAGTTTTCGGAAGGGTTCTTGATATGTGCAAGGAATGTAATTTTACAGAAGATTTTAATAAGTCTATAAGGATAAAATGACTTTAAAAGGAAAAGATATAATATGTGTTTCTACTTCAGACTGGGGCTGTTCGTGGGGGAGCAAGCAGCATCTGATGAGCAGGCTCTCGGCAAATAACCGGGTATTCTATGTAGAGTATCAGTCGAATCTTCTGCATTTATTTAAAAGAGGGTATTGGAAAAAACTTCTGAATGCTTTTGGCAAGATATCAAAGTTAAATGAGAATCTATTTATCTATACCCCACCTTTTTATTTATTACCCTGGGGATATTATTTCAGGTTCGTGAACAAGCTGAATCAGGCGCTATTATATTCTGCGATGATGAAAGAGATGAAGAAAATAGGATTTGATCCTTCCATAGCATGGGTTTATCCTCCTATAGCCATAGACCTTGTAAAATACATGAAAGGCATTTTTTTGGTATATCATTGCATAGCGGATTTTTCTATTGAGAAAAGAAATCTATTACGCAGGCATACGACGATAAGAATGGAAGATGAACTCGCGAAACTTTCAGATCTGTTGTTTGCTTTGACAAAGACTTTATGTATAAGATATAGCAAGTTGAATAAAAATGTAGTTTTTTTTCCTAGCGCTGTAGATATAGAGCTATTTAATAAAATTCCTATGGAACAAGAACTACCAAAAGACATAAAGGATATAAAAAAGCCTATCATCGGGTTAGTAGGATACCTAGACGACAGGGTGCTGGATATAGATATCTTGGAACACATGAGCCTGGAAAAACCAGACTGGTCGCTGGTGTTGATAGGTCCGATATTGAGAGGATCGAGAAGTTTCAGTAAATTACAGAAAATACGTAATGTGCATTTTTTAGGGCCAAAAACCCATCTAGATATCCCGTCTTATGTCCGCTTCTTTGATGTTTGTCTTATACCTTATCAAAAGAATAAGTTCATGGAAAACGTATCTCCTTTGAAATTATATGAATACCTTGCTTTGGGTAAACCAGTCGTCTCTACTGATTTTTCCGAAGAGGTCAGGGGTATTGATGATATTTTTGTAGCTAAGGACAAAGAAGATTTTATAAGGTGCATAAAAAAAGCGTTAGAATCTAAGAGCGAGGCCGATCCTATAAAAAGGCGCAAGGATATCGCTTCTAAAAATAGCTGGGATGCCAGGATGGGATTAGTGTTATCCAAGTTTGAATCATAGAAAGGATGCTGCTATGAAAAGTTTATTTATAGATAGAAAATATCGGTTACCTCGTAAATGGTCCAATAAAGAGTTGCGTAAATTCGCGTCTCTTTTTTCAGGCCATATTGCGAATATAAGCGGGTGGAAAGATGAGGATAAAGAAGGAGGCTATTATAAAGATTATTTTGTCAAGGCCAGTGCTTACACGATCACTAATTTCAAGTCCGAAGCAATGGGTTTTCAGGGGTATGAGAACGAGATCTTCCTGGATATGGAAAAAGACATCCCTCGAGAGTTATTGAATAGGTTTGACGTGGTTTTTAGCCATACAGTGCTGGAGCATATCTTTGATGTAAATAAGGCGTTCAGGAATCTTTGCTCGATGACCAAGGATGTGGCCATAGTGGTAGTGCCGTTCTTGCAGCAAATGCATTCTGAGTTCGGGGATTACTGGAGATTTACACCATTGACCATAGAGCGTTTGTTCAAAGATAATGCCATGACGCCATTGTACCTGAGTTTTAATAGCCATAAGAATTCATCAGTCTATATCTTTTGCATAGCTTCGAAAAATCCGAAAGCCTGGACAGATAAGATCGCAAATGACAGGTCTTTCATTGAAAAGAATAAGCCGTTAGATGGTTTTGAGCCCTATATCGGGTGTAATGCCATAGATAATAGTGATTTCTGCATCTGGCATTTATTAGCTAAATTGAAAAATATTATTATTAAAAAATAAGGACATATGAGAGGCAATTTAAAAAAATATAATAATAAGAATATCGTCCAGCGGGCATTGGTGAATAATTTTTTAAAAAATATAGCTAATACCATAAGCAAAGCAAATACCACGCGCATACTGGATGCGGGCTGCGGAGAAGGCATGGTAGGCAAGTACCTGATATCTAAAAACGATAAGCTGCATATATGTGGAATAGATATAGATGAAGAAGCGATAAAAGAAGCAAGAAGTCACAATGTTTACTTTGATCTCAGGAAAGGGGATATTCATAGTTTAGATTACGCTTCCAAAGAATTCGAACTTGTTTTGGCCCTTGAAGTATTGGAGCATCTGCCTGATATGGAAAAAGCGATAATGGAAACAAAGCGAGTCGCTGGCAAGTATTGTATTTATAGCGTTCCTTTTGAGCCATATTTTCGTATATGTAATTTTTTAAGATTCAGGCATATAACTGCTTTCGGGAACACGCCCGAGCATGTATGGAACTGGGGGCCCAAGGGATTTTTAAAGTTATTAAAGCCGTATTTTAACAAAAAAATAAAGCTCATGATCTCATTCCCGTGGATGATAGCCATATGCGAAGTTTAACGAGGTGAATATGAAAGACAGAATATCAAGATCATTATTTTTTATGACGGCATTATTAGTAGCTATTATCCCGTTGATGTTCAATACTCCTGAAAAGCCTTTATTCGGCTTGTCTTTTGCTGCAAAATTACAGGTATTCGATATATTTTTCATGCTTTTATTTTTTGTATGGATCGTGAAGCTTTTGAAGAAAGAAGAAAAGTTCTATTTTTTTAAATATTTTTGGATACTGATATTTTATCTTGTTTCTTGCGCCTTATCTTTATTGAATTCAGCTGATCTTAACAAGAGTTTAGTTGAATTCATAGCTATGTCCTACGGCGTATTTATTTTCGTGGTGTTTTTGAATGTATTAAAAGATAAGAGATCGATAGAGAAACTTATCTTGGTCTGGTTGATTACAAGTGTGGTCATAAGTGCTCTAGGGCTTTTAGGTTTTATTTTAGCCACATTTTTTAATATAAAGACATTTCTTGTAAAAGAATATATGGATTTTCCTTACATAGGCCATATTTATCGCGTCTATTCAACGTTTTTGATAAATGCGAAGTTCCTTAGCAGTTATTTGACAATTGCTATTCCCTTCACAGTGACTTTTCTAGTCATAAGGGATAAAATTGATAGGCGCTGGCTTAAAATAGCGCTTCTATTGTTCTTCTTAGTGTTGTTCCTTACTTTTTCACGAGGATGGTTAGGCATCTCTATAGCTTTGTATCTTGTGTTGCGTCATTTGCAGCCTTCCAGATATGTTAATGCGATGAAGATATTTCTTTTAGGTTTTATAGTTATTTTTGGCATCAGCATATTGCTGGTTTCGAGGTGGGAGGTAGCGAATATCAAGGTCAATAAAACATCTTACATTAATGAAAACTTCGCAGATAACGGCAGGTCTTATCCCCTGAACACAGATGAAATAAAAGGGTTTGATATCCATTTTGATTATCTTGATACAGCATACTCTTTATTGAAAAAAGCTTCTATAAGGATGTGGCTTGAAAAGCCTTTTTTCGGTATCGGAGTAGGCATGTATAATGATGAGATAGTGAAATTAGAGAACCAAAGAATATTACCCAGGCATTTCAGGGCTTTTGATCCTCACTCTACTTTTTTAGGGCAGCTTAGCCAGACTGGGCTGATAGGTTTTAGTGCGCTATGCCTTCTATGGTTTTTCATGTTTAAAAAGATCATGGATTGCAGTAAAATAGCAAAAGAGGCTGGTGAAAAACTTATGCTGAACACGTTCTTTGCGGTAGGCATAGGTTTTCTGGTACAAAGCATGGACATGGATATAATGAATTTTAGATTCGTATGGTTTTTCTTTGCTTTAGCATTTTCTTATAGCGTAGCTATCGTTAACAAATATCAAGGAGGTCAATGTGCCCACTAGATCGATTTATCTTTCAGTAGTCATCCCTGTTTATAATGAAGCCGAAAGCCTGGGTATCCTGCATAAAAAACTTACAGGGGTATTGTCGGGCTCAGGCCTAGAGTACGAGATATTATTTATTGATGATGGCAGTACTGATAATAGTTTTTCTATATTGAGCGATATCCATGGATCTGATAACAAGGTAAGGGTGATAAAGTTCCGCAAGAATTTTGGTAAAGCAGCAGCTTACTCGTGCGGTTTCAATCTGTCAAAAGGAGAGATCATAGTCACTATGGACGGCGATCTTCAGGATGAACCCGAGGATATACTTGTATTGCTGGAAAAGATAAAAGAGGGTTATGACCTGGTCAGCGGCTGGAAACATCAGGGTAAAAGCGGATTTTTCCGGAGTTTTACTTCAAAGGTCTTCAATAGCCTTGTCAGGTTTTCTAGTAAAGTCAGCCTAAGGGATATAAACTGTCCGCTCAAGGCTTATCGCAGAGAAGCGTTGAAAGAGATCAATTTTTATGGAGACCTTTACAGGTTCATTCCGTTATTAATGTTGGATAAGGGATTCAAGATATCTGAAGTAAAAGTAGGCAATCACCCGCGTGTCTATGGGCGATCAAAATATGGCCCTACGCGCTTCTTGCACGGTTTTTTGGACCTCTTAACTACTCTTTTTATAACCAGATACTCTAAAAGACCGCTTCATTTATTTGGTTCTTTCGGGATAGTCTTATTCTTTTCAGGTTTTTTACTGGATAGCTTTTTTACTATCCGCGGGCTGATGGTAGGGCATATTGGCCATTCTGCGATGCTTTTATTTGGCGCGCTTTTGATGATCCTGGGAGTACAGCTAATAGGAATAGGCCTGGTAGTAGAGTTCATGCTCATGCTTAAGAGAGAAGATAATTCAGTATGCATTGAAAAAGTTTTAAGTAAATAAGGATATTTATAATGCCCAAGATACTATTTATAAGCCCTCCGTTGAGCGCAAAAGAGATGTACGGGAAACTTGCAGCCGGAGGGAGCAGCGAAGCATTGCTCGGGTTATGTTATTTAGCGGCAGTTACGAGAAAAGCTGGACACGAGACCGAGATCCTGGATATGCCGGTTTTGGGCCTGACGTTTGATCAGGCGTTGGATATTGTAATAGCCAAGAAGCCTAAATACGTAGGGATTAGTTCTGTTACATTAGCAATCCGCAATGCTGCAAAATTAGCTGATATGATAAAGAAAAAAGCGCCTGAAAGCATTATTATTTTAGGAGGGCCTCATATTGCTGCAACTCACGAAGAAGTCATGAATAAATATCCTCAATTCGATATAGGTGTGATAGGCGAAGGGGACAAGACCATAATCGAACTATTAGATGCTTTGGAAAAAAATAAGGACCTTTCAGGTGTAAAGGGCATCACGTATAGAAAAAATGGCTCGTTGATCTCTACTGCTCGAAGAGAACTTTTAGAAGACCTGGATTTATTGCCTATACCGGCATGGGACCTGTTACCCGACATAAAAAAACATTATATCCCTACTGCATATGCTGTGAATAATTTCCCTTCTTTTTCTATTGTTACTTCGAGAGGGTGCCCCTACATGTGCACTTTTTGCGACAGGAGCGTATTTGGGAACCGCTACAGGACGCACAGCCCAGAGTATATATTGGGTATGATAAAAGACCTTTATTATAATCACGGGATAAGGGATATCAGGATAAATGATGATGAGTTCATAGTCTCGAAAAAACGTATCCTGGAATTCTGCGATCTTCTTATGGATTCAAAGATGAAGATAAGCTGGTCTTGCTTGGGAAGGGTGTCGAGCGTAAATAAAGAAATAATCGACAAAATGAAAAAAGCAGGATGCTGGCAGATAAGATTCGGGATAGAAAGCGGATCGCAGAAAGTACTGGATATCCTGAAAAAAGGCATAAGGCTGGAACAAATAGAAAAAGCAGTTAAAATATGCAAAGAGCGCGGCATGAAGACTATTGGATTTTTTATGATGGGATTGCCGCTTGAGACAGAAGAAGACCTGAGGCAAACTATAGAATTTTCTTTGAGGCTTAAATTGGATGATTTTAAAATAAATTATTTTGCTCCTTTTCCAGGCTCGGAGCTATTCAGCCAGTTAGATAAATATGGCCGCCTTATTTCAGATAGCGAAGACGTTCATATGCATATAAAGCCTTCATTCATACCATTTGGCTTGAGTGAAGAGGTGTTGATAAAATATAATAAGATCGCGTTCAAAAGGTTTTATTTTAGGATCAGGGTAATATTGGGCCACCTTGCAAGGATAAAGAATGTCACGGCCTTTATTAGCATGTTCAGGTCGTTTTTAGCATTATCAAGCTACTTTTTTAGAAAGGAATTGGATGCCAATAGTTAAAGGACAGAACATAATCTGTATAGCTACCATTGACTGGGATTTTATGTGGCAGGGGCACCAAGAGATAATGTCGACTTTTGCCAAGAATGGTAACAAGGTACTCTTTATAGAAAATACAGGCATTCGCTCGCCTGGAGCAAGAGATGTGTCGCGTATAATACACAGGGTAAAGAACTGGTTCAGAGGCGTAAAAGGCATCCGCAAGGTAATGGATAATCTCTATGTGCTTTCTCCTCTTGTTTTGCCGTTCCCTTATTCTCGTTTAGCAAGATGGGTCAATAAATACCTGGTACTATCTGTCGTGAACAGGTGGATGAAAGCAATGGATTTTGATTATCCTGTCATATGGACATTCTTGCCTACGGGATTCGCCTTAGACTTGATTAATAATATAGACAGTAAGTTGGTAGTTTATTATTGTATAGCGGATTTTAGCAAGCTGGTAAAGAACCCGTCCAAAATAAATAGAGCGGAAGAAAAGGTAATAAAAAGATCGGACTTGATATTCGCGCAGGGAGAAGAGATAAAAAAACATTGTGAAAAATATAACAAGAACGTTTCTATATTCCCGTTCGGGGTGAATATCAAGGCTTTCATGAAGGACAAGGTAAGCGATCTTAGCGAACGGCCCAGTGATATCCGAGATATAAAAGGCAAAATTATAGGCTACATCGGAGGTGTGCATAAACATGTAGATCTTAGGCTAGTGAGGTCTCTTGCAGAACAAATGCCTGAATGTACATTTTTATTCGTAGGCGCTCTTCAAACAGACGTAGCTAGCCTGAAAGAGCTTAAAAATGTTATATTTTTAGGTAAAAAAAGTCATAAAGAGCTGGCTTTCTATGTAGATAGTTTTGATGTGTGCATTATACCTTATGTCCTGAGTGAATATACAGAAACAGTATTCCCTACAAAATTAAATGAATATCATGCAATGGGTAAGCCAGTTGTCTCCGTTGCTTTGCCCGAGGTCGTACGGTTCAATAGGGAATACAAGGATATTGTCTATATAGGAAAGGACAATGATGATTTCAAGGCGTATATCCTGAAAGCGCTTGATGAAAAAGATGCGGCGTTAAAAGCCAGGCGTATCGCGGCTGCCAAGGATAATAGCTGGGACAGTCGTATAGAAAAAATGAGCGAATTGGTAGAAAAAGCCATAGAGAAGAAAAAAATAGATAGAGAAGCGCTATGGAAAGAGACGCTGATAAGTTTTTATCGCATGGCAAAAAGAAGGGCATTGCGATTTATGTTAGTCTTCCTGGCAGCATATTTATTGATATTCAAGACTCCTTTTATCTGGATGGTCGCAGCTCCTTTGGAGATATCTGAGCCGCCTCAAAAGGCTCAAGCGATAGTTGTGTTTGGGGGAGGGGTAGGAGAGACTGGCAGTCCGGGTAAAAGCACTATAGAGAGAGCAAGATACGCCGCTGAGCTTTACAGTAAGGGTTTTGCGGATAAAATAGTGTTTTCATCAGGGTATGTCTACAAATATAATGATGCGGAAAACATGAAACTATTCGCCATGTCTATGGGGGTCAAGGAAAAAGACATTATTTTGGAAAAAAATGCGAACAGCACTTATGAAAATGTCATATTTTGCAAAAAAATAATAGATAATAATAGATGGGATTCCATATTATTGGTATCTTCGCCTTATAATATGCTAAGGGCCAAATTAGTGTTTGATAAATATAAAAAAGGAGTGAAAGTTCTCTATTTACCTGCGGATAAATGTCAATTTTATGATAAGAGTGAAAACGTAAAATTTGGACAATGGATGGCCATTATGCATGAGTATATGGGCATATTGTATTACTTTTTTAAAGGTTATATATAAGAGTGGATCATGAAGAATAAGGTATTATTGTTAAAAATAGAAAATGAAAGCGTTTATAATCCTCTGGGGTTGCTTTATGTGGGTTCTTATTTAAAGAACAATGGTTATGAAGTAGGCCTGGAAATAATCCCTTCGACATTATTTCTAAATATGTCTGATATACAAAAAAAAGCAAAAACTATAGCTGAGAATGATTATTTATTTGTTGGTTTTTCAGTTCTCTCTGGTCCGCAAACGAAATATTCAGCTACATTATCAAAGGAAATAAAGAAGTTAAATAGCAAGGTATGTGTCGTATGGGGAGGTATCCATCCTTCGCTTTTACCGCGAGAGACTTTAAGCGAGGATTATGTGGATATGATCGTAATAGGAGAGGGCGAGAGGACAGCGTTAGACCTTGCAGATGCTCTTTCTCGTGGCAAGGACCTAGTTTCAGTAAAAGGTATTGGTTATAAAAAAGATAAAGAACTTATTTTTAGTCCTGAACGGGAAATAATCAAGGACTTAGATGATATCTCTATTGATTGGTCTCTTGTAAATATGCAAAGATGTCTATTAGACATACCTGGCACTGGAGAAAAAGGTTTTATATATTTAACATCCAGGGGGTGTCCTCACGATTGCTCGTTCTGCTATAACAGGATATTTAATAAGAGAAAATGGCGCGTTCATTCTATAGAAAGAGTTGTGAAAGATATCGGAGAACTCAAGAAAGATTGCGGGATAAATACCATTTCTTTCATGGACGATCACTTTTTTGTGAATAAGATCAGGTCTTTTGAAGTACTTTCCAGATTAAAAGCCATTGGGATAAGTTGTTCAGAGTTCCTTTTAAGAGTAGATGAGATCACAGAAGAATCTGTCAAGAGGCTTAATGATCTGGGCGTTAAAAGGGTATTCATAGGAATAGAATCCGGCAACGACAGGATACTTTCCCTTATGAATAAAAACACCACAAGAAAAATGATACTTGAGAAATTCTCCATACTTTCAAAATATAAGAATATAGCTGTGACCAGCGCCATGATAATAGGGTATCCGACTGAAACGCTCAAAGAAATAAAAGACAGTATCAGTCTGGGATTAAAATTATCCAAGATGATCCCTGGCATAGTAGTAACTTATCAGACATTCCTGCCTTATCCCGGCACAGATGCTTATGAGCTTGCAATAAGAGAAGGGTTCAAACCCCCTCTTTGTACCGAAGGATACGATATTTATGACTCATTTGGTAGTTCTATGCCGTTATCCTGGCTTCCATGGGCGGATGAAAAGACAAGGATATTATTTTACAGAATAGATAAATACGGCAAATTACTGACGCACTCTAAAAGCTCGTCTCTAATAAGGTCTATAGGGAAGAAAGTTTTTTATTATTTAGCGAAATTCAGGCTGAAGAATATGTTTTTTTTGTTTCCATTTGAAATAGCTATTTTATTTAAATTTAACAGATATTATAATCCAGGTTCTAAGATCTAAAATTATGATAGATTTTTATGATCGCGTAAATACAGCTATTAAAGAAGCTTGTGGACAGGAAACATGGCCTGGATATTATTTGATTAGGGGTGATGAGTTTAAAAATCTTTTCTTATCTATAAAGAGCCATGATATAGGAAAAACTCTGGAAGTCGGGTGTGGCAATGGCTTTTTTTCATATCTAGTATCCTCTGTTTCAAGTACGGTTATAGCCACAGATCTTTACTGTAAGGACCCAAAGTCTCATACGGTCGGGATGGATAATGCCAGGCAGTTGATATCCAAAATAGGCGGTAAGAATATAAGTCTATGCGCGTGTTCGGGAGAGAGCCTGCCTTTTAAAGATGATGTTTTTGATCTGGTTTTTTCTTCTTATACTTTACAATATATTAAAGATAGGCAGTTTGTATTAAATGAACTCAAAAGAGTCGTAAAAAAAGATGGAGAGATTGTACTTGTACTGCCGAATTTTACAGAACGAGTGTATTCTTTTTTTCAGTACTATGTATATTTTATGGTTAAAGCTATAAAAATGGTCTTTAAAAAAATATACGGGAAAAAAATTAGCCGCGATAATAATGCGAAAAACCATTCTTTTGATATAAAAAAATTTAAAGAAGATTATAAGTATTTCCCATTTCCAGGGCCTCATGGGGCCTATAAAAATAGCTTTATAGAAATGATAAGCCATATGCCGCATCGTTGGAATGCGGAATTTAAAAGGGCAGGCCTTAAACTAAATAGTTCCTTTACAACTGTATTTGTACCGTATCCGTTAATACTTACTATTTCTTACAGATTAGCATGTAATATGTTATTTTTATCCAAAAAGATCACGCAGTTTCTAGGGACTAAGCCATTTATAAAATATTTTGGATACAACTATTGTGTGGTATTAAAAAAATGAAGAACAGCGCAAAAATTTATTTTGTGATCACGATTGATACGGAAGCAGACCATTCTTTTAATTGGAAGAAATCAGATCCGCTTACATTTAAGTCGCTCACAGAGTCTATACCGCGTACAATACAACCACTGTTCGAAAGATATGGGGCCATAGGCACATATCTATTAACAGCAGAAGTTCTGGAAGACGATGTATCTATTAATATCCTTAAGAGTATTGATAGATGCGAACTTGGGACTCATCTGCATCCGGAATATGTAGAGCCCCAAAAAAAATATTATAAATACTCAGGAACGACTTCGAGTGAATTCTCAAATAACTATGATCCTGTGATTGAGATGGAAAAGATCAGTAATCTTACTAAGTTATTTCAGGAAAGAATAGGATATGCGCCTTTAGTCTATAGAGGAGGTAAATTCGGTTTTAGTTTAGCGACAGCTAGTTCTTTGTCTAAATTGGGATATTTAATTGATACGAGCGTGACCCCAGGGATCTCATGGGAGAAGATAGGCGGCCCTGATTTTAGAAATTTACGAGAACAACCATATTTCATAAAGAATATCAAGGATTCTGGTAATCTGCTGGAAGTTCCTGTCACGATAATGTCTATGAATATCTTAGAAGCAGTTTTTAATCGAGCTACTTGGCTGAGGCCGTCCTTCAGCAGTGTTAAAGATATGAAACAGCTTATGGACAAAGTCATTAAAATACGCAGTCATGATAACGCGATAGTTCTGAATATGATGTTTCACAGTATGGAATTCTATCCAGGAGCCAGCCCGTATGCCAGTAGTATGGAGGGTTGTAATAGTCTTATCAGTAAAATAGAAGATGTGTTGAAGTACTGTAAAAAAATAGGCGCGGAGTTTTGCAAACTTTCACATATAAGGACTATAATAAAGTAATATGAATTTCTTTAAAACTAATGTATTAACGTTGTTCTCAAAAATAATATGCCTGGCTTCCAGCTTGTTCATCTCTATTTATATAGCCAGGATCCTAGGGCCTTCCGTAAAAGGCACGTATTACTTACTCATACAAATAGTATTAATACTTGCTACAGTATCGTTGTTAGGCATTGATAGCGCTGTAATATACTATTTGGGTAAAAAGATATATTCCAGAAGGCAGATAGCAATGATCTCGAATATGGTTATAATGATCATGAGCTTATTTATGTCTTGTATCCTTATAGGACTGCATAGGGCGCATTTTTTATCTTATGAATTGCTAGAATTAAAATTCAGATATCTGTTTATAATCGCATTTGCGATACCTTTTATAAATATATCAAGATTAAACAGTGCTATTTTAATGGGATTCAATAAATTTATTTCTTTTAATTTTTTAAATATAGCCATATTCTTGCTGATGGTAGTAAATTTTATCGTACTAGTCGTTATTCTAAAAATGGGGCTTTTTGGAGCGCTGCTAGCTTTTCTTTTATCTTATCTATTAATATCCGTTATGTATCTGGTCATGATTTTTAGGTCCAAAGAGATCCAAGATGATCATAATGTCAAAGCCATAAATAAGATAAGCATAGCTACGTTATTCAGCTATGGGAAAAAAGTTTTTTTAGTGCCCATATTGACGCTAATATTATACAGAGTAGATTCATTTTTTTTAAGCTACTATTCAAATATGAGCGAGGTTGGTTTTTATTCAGTAGCATTATCATTCGCAGAGTTATTATTGTTTATACCAGAATCTACAGGTACAGTCCTGTTTCCTAAACTTGCTTATATGTCAGATCAAGATGCAGGCAAAAGATTTTTATTCATATTAAGGATGTCTATGATGCTGACTCTTGGAGCATCTGTGTTATTTTTTGCTTCTATCAGGTATATTTTACCATTGGCTTATGGAGTCATGTATGCGGATTCTATAAAACTAACATATCTTTTACTGCCCGGCATGATATCGATCTCTACATATTATCTATTTTCATCATATTTTCAAGCTATCGGCAGGCCTGGCATCATAACAGCGGTTTTATTTGTTGTCCTGGCGGTCAAAATAGTTTTGTGTTATATGCTTATCCCGACTATGCATTCTTCCGGAGGCGCTATTGCTTCCAGCGTATCGTATTTAGTTTGTTTTTTAATATTTTTGACACTTTTTATCATACAAACTCGGTTCAAATTAAAGGAAATATTTATATTAAAGGCATCAGATTTCAATGTCATAAAAAATTCATTTAATGATATGTTTTATTTTTTTAAATAAGTTTGACTGTTTTGAGCATGCGAAGTTAACTAGAAAGAATAGTGGGAGCGGATAATGATCATTAAATCATTTAGAAGAGAAGGGGAGTCAGGGTACTGTGGTCAGGATGTTGAATCGTGGACCGAAAGATGGGATAATGCAGAAGATCTTACCGAACTCTTTAAAAAAGCGGATAAGGATTATCTTTCCATATTTTTTAAAAAATATTTTCCAAAGCCGCCCAAAAGGATTCTTGAAGGAGGATGTGGTACTGGAAAGTATGTATTTGCTTATCGTAAGATGGGTTATGATATAATAGGTGTAGATTTTTCAGCGGAGACGATAAAGCGGATAAAAGATATTGATGGCAGCCTGCCTGTCTATGAAGGCGATGTGACTAAGTTATCGTTTGAGGATCAGTTTTTTGACTGCTATTTTTCTGGAGGAGTAATAGAGCATTTTGAGCAAGGACCGGATATTGTGATAAAAGAGGCCAGGCGTGTGCTTAAGACCGGAGGGCTTTTTCTTGCAACGGTCCCATATGTGAATTTCTTAAGAAAGGTATATTTTAATATGAGGTCTATCAGCGAAAAAAAGGGTATTTTACAAAAGAATTACAATGACTGTAAACTCGATGAAGTATCTCCAGATAAATATAGATTTTGCGAATATTTTTTTGATGTAGCTTCTCTAAAGCCTTATTTTGAAAAAAATGGATTTACGATAGAGAAAACTTTTCCAATGAATTTTATTTGGGGCGAGGTAGGAAAGCCGCTGCATAAATATATTCATATGTTTAAAACTTCCAAGTCAAGTTCAGGTAGTAACAGCGCAAACAAAGAAAAAGATAAGCATATAATTAAGGATCTAGCAAAAGATTTTTTAATCATAGAGAACAGAAATAATATGTTTTTTCGATATCCTTTGACTTTTATTAACTATCTAAGCGGAAATATGGTCTTAATCGCTGCTAAGGCTGTATAAAATACAAACACATGGTAAAGCCTAAGAAAAAAATACTTTTTGTTCTGCAAGATCTGACACTAGGAGGGGCCGAGCAGCTCAAATTTATTGTAGAGAAGCATATTAATAAGAACGATTATTCAGTAACATACTGTTGCATCAAAAAAAGAGGCACGATAGGAGATAAGATAATAAAAAGAGGCGGAGATGTAATTGTTTTCAATCTAAGTGATAAATTTTATAATTTAATAGCAACGTATAGGCTGTATAGATTAGTAAAAAGCTTAAAGCCAGATTTGATCCATAGCGCTTTATTCAATGCTAATTTTCATGCTCGTCTAGCAGGGATGCTTACAAAAATACCAGTTATTACGGAAGAACATGGCATGTATACCTGGAAAAGGTGGTATCATATTGCAATAGACATATGGCTAGCAAAATATACTTGTAAGATAATAGTTCCCTCTAATAGCGTTAAAGAATTCATAGTAACGCAGGAAGGGATTGGATTTGATAAAATAGAAGTGATCTATAATTGCATAGATCCAAATGCATTAAGGTCAAATGTTACAAGGATAGAGGCAAGAAAAAGCTTAGGTCTTAGCGCAGATGATTTTGTTGTCGGAGTAGTAGGCAATTTGCGAAAAGAGAAAGGCCATAGTGTTCTATTGAAGGCTTTTGAGGAAGTCCTCAACATCCATAAAAATGCAAAACTATTAATAGCGGGTTATGGCCCTCTGGATAAGCAGCTTAAAGAACTAAGCAAAGAGCTGGGTGTGGGGGAGCAAGTGGTTTTTATGGGTAAGGTGATAAATATCGCGGATTTTTTGAAATCTCTTGACCTGTTTGTGATGCCATCGCTCAATGAAGGTTTTGGTATAGCGTTGATAGAAGCTGTATATATGAACGTTCCTTGCATAGCTTCTGATATAGGTGGTATCCGAGAAATAGCAAAGGAATTTCCATCCATCACTTTAGTAGCTCCTAATAATGCTAAGGCATTATCAATAACTATTATCGAGGCTATTGCCAGTAAAAACAATTGCGCTGCGCCTTCGACTAAGACTAATATGATAAGATCCTTTACTCCAGAATTTTACATCGATCAATTAGAGAAGTTGTATGAAAATAATATCAATATTATTTATTAGATAGATAATATGTTCTCAATTGGTAGTTAGGGATAAACGTGCTAAAATATTAAGATTATAGTATTGTGTCAGCTAGTAACGACAGGAGGGAAAATGTCCAAAATAAAAGCAGTTATATTATGCGGCGGGCAGGGGTCTAGGATCAGGGATGTTTCTGAGGTGTTGCCTAAACCGATGCTGACTATAGGCAATATGCCGATCATCTGGCATATAATGAAGATATACGCTTATTATGGTATAAAGGATTTTGTGCTGTGCCTGGGTTACAAAGGTTGGGTCATTAAGGAATTCTTCCTTAATTATTATGCTAAGATATCGGATATAAGCGTAAAGCTTGGGGATGCTGGCTCAATAAGATATCATAAGCTTAATGATGAGTCCGACTGGAACATTACAATGGTAGAGACCGGAGATAATGCCCAGACAGGGGCCAGGATATGGAATGCGAAAAAATATCTGGAAGATTGCGACATGTTCAGCGTTACATATGGGGATGGGGTCGCTAATATAGATATCAAAGCGCTCTTGAAAACACATAAAGAGACAGGCTTTGCCGGGACCATAACAGGAGTTCATCCTTCAGGCAGGTTCGGGGAAATGGAAATATCAGGGCATAAGATCATCGAGTTCAATGAAAAGCCTAACGTAGGCGCAGGTTTAATAAATGGCGGGTTCATGCTTTTCAATAAAGGCGTAATAAAAGAATATTTTAGGCCAGGGGACGATCTTGTACTAGAAACAGAGATATTGCCGAAGATGGTCAAGGATAAACAGCTCGGGTTTTACAAGCATGATGGTTTTTGGCAGTGTGTAGATACTCCGCGAGAATATGGCATATTGAACCATATATGGGATACTAATAAAGCTGATTGGAAGGTCTGGGAATGAGTAAATATTGGCAAGATAAAAAAGTATTGATAACTGGCCATGAAGGTTTTTTAGGGTCTAACCTGACAAAGACATTATTAGCTTTGGGTGCGGACATAGTAGGGCTGGATAAGGTAAAGGATAAGCCTGGTTCTATATTATCAGGCCTTAGGCGAGACATTGTCTGTATAAAAGGGGATATCAGCGACATGGAGCTGGTTAAAAGAGTGATAAACAAATATAAGCCAGAGGTAATCTTCCATATAGCTGCTGAAGCAATAGTGGGGAGAGCTAATAAATACCCTGTCGAAGCTTTTAGGTCAAACATTGAAGGGACGTGGAATATCTTGGAATCTTCCAGAACCAGGTCGTTCATAGAAGCGATTGTGGTGGCATCAAGCGACAAAGCTTATGGCAGTCACAAGATATTGCCTTATAAGGAAGATGCTGCTTTAAAAGGAGCCCATCCTTACGATGTCTCAAAGAGCTGCACTGATCTCATTTGTCATACATATTGGAATACTTATAAAACCCCTGTTTGCGTGACGCGATGCGGTAATATCTACGGGCCAGGGGACCTGAATTTTTCACGGCTCATCCCGGATGCTGTCAGGTGCGCATTAAAGAATAAAAAATTCACAATAAGAAGTGACGGTAAGTTCACTCGTGATTATGTATATGTAGGGGATATAGTCAATGGATATATCATGCTTGCGGAAAAAATGAAAAGATCAAGGCTATACGGGGAAGCGTTCAATTTCAGTGACGAAAATCCTATTACAGTGATAGAGATGGCAAAGAATATTTATAATTTAGCTGGGCAAAAACCTGACTATGAGATATTGAATAGCGCTAAATACGAGATAAAACATCAGTATCTGTGCTCTAAAAAGGCAAGGAAAGTCTTGGGATGGATGCCGGAATATACTTTGAATGAAGGCCTTAAAAGTACGATAGAATGGTATAAGCATGTTAAAAAATAAAAGGATACTGATCACAGGCGCTACGGGATTCATTGGTTCGAATCTCGCGAGATATTTTTTAAAGAAATGCGCTAGGGTGGATATCTTTGCAAGAAAAGGGTCTGATAAATGGAGGATCAGGGATATCTTAAAAGATCTTTCAGACCATGCTGTCGATCTGATGGATCCTGGCGGGATAAAAAGAGCGCTAAAACATGCCAAGCCTGAAATTGTTATCCATACTGCTTCGTACGGAGGCAATACCCTTCAAAATGATAATGCAAAAATAATCAGCACAAATCTTAATGCTACGATAAATCTGGTCGATGCATTAAAGGCTACCAGATTAGAGCTGCTTATAAATACAAGCTCTTCTTCGGAATATGGTATAAGATTAACGCCCATGAAGGAGTCAGACCCATTAGAGCCAGTTACTTTATACGGAGTTTCTAAAGCAGCTGCTTCTATGTATTGTAGCGCTATGGCTAAAAAAGAAAATATGCCTATTGTCACTGCCAGGTTATTCTCTCCTTACGGCTATTATGAAGAAAAAAACCGCTTAGTTCCTTACTTGATCTTATCCTGTCTCAAGGCTAAAGATCCAGGGTTGACTTCTTCTAAAAATGTCAGGGATTTTATTTTTATAGAAGACGTTATCAGCGCATATGAAAAGATGATCTATAGTAAAGACAAGGCGAGTGGAGAGATATTCAATATAGCTTCTGGAAAACAGCATAGCGTAGGAGATATTGTGCGAGAAGTGATCAGTTTGACAGGAGCTAAAGTCAGGCCAGGATGGAAGAAAATGGATAACCCAAGGCTTGAGCCTAAGCGCTGGCAAGCAGATATATCCAAAACTTATAGGATATTAAAATGGAAGCCAAAATATGATCTGGCGTGTGGTCTAGAGAAAGACATTAACTGGTTCAAAGAGAACATAGCGTCTTACAACCGATCTTAACTGTGAAATTATCAGACTATATAATAAATTACCTTGTTTCAAAAGATGTGACGCATGTTTTTGAAGTCTGCGGAGGGTCTATTACGCATCTTTTGGATTCACTTTATAGCAGAAAAGACATAAGTGTCGTATCCATGCATCATGAGCAAGCAGCTGCTTTTGCTGCAGAAGGTTTTGCTCGTTCAAGCGGGAATATAGGGGTAGCCATGGCTACGAGCGGGCCTGGGGCTACTAATCTATTGACTGGCATAGCGAGCTGTTTTTTTGACTCTATACCGTGCGTATTTATAACTGGCCAGGTCAATACCTATGAATTCAAATTCGATAAGCCTGTAAGACAGGTAGGGTTTCAGGAAACAGATATCGTGAATTTGGTAAAACCTATTACAAAGTACGCGGTGCTTGTTACTGATCCAAAAAAAATACGTTACTATCTTGAAAAAGCGTTCTATATAGCCAAGTCCGGACGTCCTGGCCCTGTTCTGATAGATATACCTATGAATGTCCAGCGAGCGGATATAGACCCGGGATCATTAGAAGTTTTTCATGCGGATAAAATAATTAAAAAACCCGATATCAGCCAAATAAAAAAAGTGATCGGATTAGTAAAATCCTCATCCAGGCCAGTTGTCCTTATTGGAGGAGGGCTCAGGCTTTCAAAAGCCCATAACGAACTATCTAAATTCATAAAACATACAGGCATTCCAGTAGTGTCTTCTTTGATGGGAATAGATGGTTTTAGTCATGATAACAGTGAATTTTCAGGCATGATAGGCACTTACGGGAATAGATGCGCTAATCTGACAACTGCTAATAGTGACTTGCTCATGATCTTAGGCGCGAGATTAGATACTCGTCAGACTGGTACTATACCAGAGACATTCGCCAGAGGAGCCAAGATCTTTCATGTGGATATAGACATGCATGAATTGAATAATAAAAGAAAAGTAGACTTGGCTTTACATTGCGATATAAAAGATTTTTTGGGGATGTTGAATAAATATATGGGAAAGTATGATAGATCTAAAATA
Organism: Candidatus Omnitrophota bacterium; assembly: GCA_041653835.1. Lineage (GTDB taxonomy): Bacteria > Omnitrophota > Gorgyraeia > Gorgyraeales > Gorgyraeaceae > UBA10183. The sequence continues at coordinate 7,424 of JBAZEP010000007.1, read as the reverse complement.
AAGCCATGGAAAAATATCGTAGCCAGTTATAAGAAAAAGTATTCTTCTTATACAACTAAAGGAAGCGCTATTCACCCAGACCTCTTTATCCATGAATTATCAAAGTATCTTCCCGATAGTTGTGTAGTCTCGGCTGATGTGGGCCAGAACCAGATCTGGGCTGCCCAGGCATTGAAGATAAAAAAAGAACAGAGATTCCTTACACAGGGAGGCGCGGGCGCTATGGGTTCAAGCTTATCCATGGCAATAGGCGCTTCTTTTGCTGATCCTGGAAGGATAGTAGTATCAATAAACGGGGATGGAGGTTTTCAGTTGAATATACAGGAACTTCAGACCATCTGCCATTATAAACTTCCTATCAAGGTGATATTGATAAATAATCGCTGTTATGGCATGGTCAGGCAATTCCAGGAACAATATTTTAATTCCAGATTCCAGTCTACTGTCATAGGTTACAGCTGTCCTGATTTCCAGCGCGTTGTAGCTGCTTATTGTTTACCTGTCCAGAAGATCAGTCGTGGAAATGAGATCGCTAAAGCGCTTACCAGGCTTTTTAAAGATGACCGTGCCATGTTTTTGGAAATAGACATAAGCCCTAAAGAAAAGGTCTCGCCTAAATTATCAGTCAATAGGCCCATAGAGGAGCAAGAGCCTTTCTTACCGCTTGAAGAATTAAGATCGAATATGCTAATAGACCTTATATCATCAAAGGATAAAAAATGAAAAAACAAGCTTCTTTAAGGAAAGATATACTTAAAAAAGTAATACAATTTCATAGAGCGGAAAAACATAATAAGTTCGTTCCTGGAGCTACAAGGGTCAATTACGCAGGACGCGTCTATGACGAGAAAGAATTGGTCAATCTAGTCGACGCTTCTCTGGATTTTTGGCTTACTGCTGGAAAATATGCTGAAGAATTCGAAAGAAAATTCCCCGAGGCCTTAGGAGTAAAGCATTGTCTTTTAGTTAATTCAGGCTCTTCAGCCAATCTTTTAGCTATTACCGCATTAACCTCATCGCTTTTAGGTGAGAGGAGGCTTAAGCCCGGAGACGAGGTGATAACTACTGCTTGCGGATTTCCGACAACGCTTAATCCAATACTTCAAAATGGCCTTATACCTGTATTTGTAGATGTAGAGCTCGGGACTTATAATATACAAGCAGAAAAAATAGAAAAAGCCATCTCTAAAAAGACAAAGGCTATTTTTACAGCCCATACTCTAGGGAATCCTATAAATATAGATATGGTTAAAAAAATAGTAAAAAAATATGGCCTTTGGTGGATAGAGGATAATTGCGATTCGCTTGGCTCAAAATACAGAAATAAATATACCGGGAGTTTTGGGGATATCTCTACAAGCAGTTTTTATCCCCCACATCACATGACAATGGGTGAAGGAGGAGCGGTCCTGACGAATGATCCAATGCTACGTAAAATAATCCTTTCTTTCCGTGACTGGGGAAGGGATTGCTGGTGTGATACAGGTAAAGATGATACATGCAGAAAAAGATTTACGCAAAAATTCGGGGACCTGCCATTAGGTTATGACCATAAATATGTTTATTCTCATATAGGGTATAACCTTAAAGTTACGGACATGCAGGCTGCTATAGGGGTCGCGCAATTAGAAAAGCTACAGACTTTTATCGAGAGAAGGAGAGAGAATTTCAGCTCTCTTTTAGCTGTTTTTAAAAAATATGAAGAATATCTTATATTGCCGCAGGCAGAAAAGTATTCTGAACCGAGTTGGTTCGGATTCCCTGTCATGGTAAGAGGCGGAGCTACGTTTAAGCGGTCAGCCATAATAAGCCATTTAGAAAATAACAAGATCGTTACAAGGATGCTTTTCGGAGGCAATCTTACGAAGCAGCCTGCATATAAAAACATGAAATGCAGGATAACAGGAGAATTGTATAATACGGATCTAGTGATGAACGATCTTTTCTGGATAGGAGTTTATCCAGGCCTTACAAAATCCATGTTATATTACATAGAAAAAACCGTAGATGGTTTTTTCAAAAATAAAATATGAAATTAACTGTAATAGTTACGTGTTTCAATGAGAAGGCTACGATATTCAAGGCTGTAGAAGAGACAAAAGCGCTGAATATAGATAAAGAAATAATCATCATAGACAACTGCTCCACAGACGGCTCGAGAGAGATACTAAAGTCAATGGATGACGGTTCTGTGAAAATAGTGTTCCAGCCCAAGAATTATGGTTATGGTCAGTCTGTAAAAATAGGATCGGAACTTGCGAAAGGAGAGTACATCTATGTGCAGTATTCCGATCTAGAATACGACATAGAATGTGTCCCAAAAATGCTTGATTTAGCTGAAAAAGAAAATCTGGATGCTGTGTTCGGCTCCAGGCTTTATAATATCAGGAAAAATATCATATCGATCCATAAGCTCGTAAAAGAACGGCCCTATTATCTAGGTACGCTCGTCACTACTTTTTTGATAAATTTATTTTACGGAAGGCGTTTTACTGATATCATAGGTACCAGGTTATACAGGACATCGAGTTTTAGGAAAGTAGACATAGAATCAAGAGGCATTGCTTTTGATTTTGAAGCAGTAAGTAAACTATGCAAAAAAGGCTTTAAGATAAAAGAAGTGCCCGTTATATATAAAGCCAGGAGCTCGAGACAAGGTAAAAAAGTAAAAGCTATGGACATCGTCCCTGCTATCAAGGCTATCTTTAAAGTAAAATTTTTTAAATAACATGCAAACATCTGATAATTATAAAAAAGGCGGAAAGCAGAAATCATACTATGGCCCGGAAGAGGTCATGGAAAGGGATTGTCCTTTCTGTAATAGCAAGGATAGCGCCAAGGTCTATACTGAGAGGGGTAGTATCGGTATAGTGAGGTGTAAAAAGTGCGATCTTATATATGTGAGCCCTATGCTGAAAGAGCCCGAGAAAAATTACTGGGGAGATGAGGCGAGGTACTATGAAGAAGCAAGGATGGTGTTCAATGGTTCTGCTAAACATCACAGGGATATTAATTATATAGAAGACCTGAAAATAATAGAAAAATATAAGCCTAGCGGGAATTTTTTGGATATTGGCACTAATATGGGGTTTTTCCTTAGGCATACCAGGGGAAAAAAATGGGATGTCACTGGAGTGGACCCGTCTCCAGCGCTATCCGAAATAGCCAGGAAATATTTTGGTCTGAACGTCAAGACCACCTATCTGGATAAAGCTGGTTTCGAGGATGGGTCTTTTGACATAGTCACGATGACAGATGTGTTCGAACATATAGCAGAGCCCAAAAAATTACTAGCGGATATAAAAAAAGTACTTAAAAAAGACGGCATACTTTTCATAAAAGTCCCAAATGGAAGTTATAATCTACTAAAACTAAAGCTTGCCAAGAGCATGGGCAGGCTTAAAGACCACGACATATTCGATTCTTATGAGCACGTCATACATTATTCTCACGATACTTTAAAGGCCATGCTTGGATCGTGCGGGTTCAAGATAAAAAAAGTCATTATTGGCAGGCCTATACAACTACCTGCCTGGCATAAATATGTAGGTCATTATTATCAATATCCAAGCCCATGGTTTTTGGATTGGAAAAATTTTATTCTCAGGATATTGTTTTACCGGATATCTAAAATAGAACAGGCGTTAAGGCTAGGCAATATCGGATACTTTGCGCCAAATATTACTATTATCGCAGGAAGAAAAGATTGATATGTGCGGAATATGCGGGAAGATCAGCTTAAATAGCGTGGTCAGTGAAAACCTCATACGTAAAATGTGTGAGGTTTTAGTGCATAGAGGGCCGGATAGCGAGGGAGTAGAAGTTCTCGACTCGGCCGCTTCGCGGTCTCGCTCGAACAGTATTGGCAGTAGCAGTTCTGTTAGTGTTGGGCTGGGGCATAGGAGGCTCGCTATTATTGACTTATCACCTGCCGGGCATCAGCCTATGAGCAATGAAGATGGCGCTATTTGGATAGTCCTGAATGGAGAGATCTATAATTTTTTAGAATTAAAAAAAGCGCTTGAGAAAAAAGGCCACAGGTTTAAATCCCATACCGATACCGAAATGGTATTGCATTTATATGAGGATAAAGGCGTAGAATGCCTTAAAGATATGAGAGGCCCGTTCGCTTTCGCTATATGGGATAGCCATAAAGATAGGCTTTTTATCGCGAGAGACAGGATCGGTAAAAAGCCCCTATTTTATACTTATAAAAATCAAACACTAACTTTCGCTTCTGAAATTAAATCCATTCTTCAGGATCCTGAAACATCTGTGGAAGTCAATAGGCCTACCATAACAGACTATTTGAGCTATGGATATGTGCCGACTCCTGAAACCGCGTTTAAAAATATTATGAAACTGCCTCCCGCGCATTTTATGATATATGAAAAAGGTAATATAAAATTAGAAAAATACTGGGAACTGGATTTTTCCAGGAAGATCAGGATGTCCGAAGAAGATTATTGTGACAGGACAATGGAACTTCTTGAGGAATGCACTAAGATCAGGCTTATAAGCGATGTGCCGCTCGGGGCATTTTTAAGCGGTGGCATAGATTCAAGCGTGGTAGTTTATATGATGAGCAAATTAAACTCAAAACCCGTAAAAACGTTTTCTATAGGCTTTAATGAAGAGAAATACAGTGAGTTAAAATACGCGAGGATTATCTCGGATAGATTTAAGACAGAGCACCGCGAATATATTGTAAAACCAAATGCGATAGAACTTCTGCCGAAACTCGTATGGCATTATAATGAGCCTTACGCTGATTCTTCGGCGCTTCCAAGTTATTATGTAGCTCAAATGACCAGACAGGAAGTGACGGTAGCACTTAATGGCGACGGCGGGGATGAATGTTTTGGAGGGTATGAAAGGTTCATGGCAGCCAAATATGCGGAATTACTCAATAGAATACCAGTTCCGTTTAAGGAAAGTATCATAAAACTGATTATTAGGAAAATACCTGAATCTTTAGGGGTTAAAGATTCTAGAGCAAGAACTAGAAGATTTCTAATGGAATTGTCTGAACCATACAAAAAAAGGCATTACAATTGGATGGCTATATTTAATAATCATGAAAAGGATAGTCTATTTACCGATGAATTTAATAAAGAAATATCCGCCAGGCATTCTTTCGATTATTTGAATACGGCGTTTAATGAATGCGGCTCGCCTGACGTGGTCGATAAAGTGATGTACGCGGATATAAAAACCAACCTGCTGGACGATCTGCTTGTAAAGATGGATATCGCTACAATGGCGAATTCGCTGGAAGGAAGGTCTCCGTTCCTGGACCATAAGATGATGGAGTTTTGCGCCGCCATGCCGAGCAATATGAAAATAAAGGGCATGAAACTTAAATATATACTTAAAAAGTCTTTGCATGGGAAACTTCCTGAAGAGATACTCGGAAGGGGAAAAATGGGGTTCGGTATCCCTGTTGATAAATGGTTCAGGGTGGAACTGAAAAATTATGCCTATGAGGTTTTAATGAGTGAAAAAAGCCTTAAGAGAAGTTATTTTAAGAAAGAAAGCGTAAAAAGACTTTTGGATGAGCATGTAGCGGCCAGGGCCAATAACGGCGCCAGGATTTGGAGTTTATTGTTCCTGGAACTATGGCACAGAGAATTTATAGATTGAAATGCCCTTCCTCTTAATAGTCCATCACAACATGCCTGATAGACACATTCCGCCGGCGCCTATTGACTTTTAAGTTATAAGAGGGTAGATTTATATATAGTAATTAAAAATCTGGGGGATGAATGACAAAACAAACAGCTGTTACTAAAATTGCCATTTTCCGGAAGAAAGAGATCAGGAAAACCATTCATAAGAATGAATGGTGGTTTTCGGTTGTGGATGTATGTAATGTTCTTACTGAGAGCTTAGATGCAGGCTCATATTGGAGAAAGCTCAAACAAAGATTAACAGCGGAAGGAAGTGAGGTCGTGACATTTTGTCACGGACTGAAATTGGAAGCCTTGGATGGTAAAAAATATGAAACAGATTGTGCCAATACAGAAGGCATTTTTCGTATTATCCAGTCAGTTCCATCGCCTAAAGCTGAACCATTTAAAAGGTGGCTGGCAAGGGTCGGCTATGAGCGGATTCAGGAAATAGAAGATCCTGAACTAGCTACAAAGAGAACGCGGGCATTATATAAGGCGAAAGGATACAGCGATGACTGGATAGAAAAGAGACTACGCGGTATAGCTATTCGGGAAGAACTAACTGACCAATGGCAAAAAAGAGATATAAGAAAACCCAGGGAATATGAAATCCTGACCGCTGAGATATCGAAAGCAGCTTTTGGCCTGACTCCATCCGCGTATAAAAAGTTTAAAAGGTTGAAGCGGGAGAATCTGCGGGATCATATGAATGACTTGGAGTTAATTTTCTCAATGCTTGGAGAGGCATCCACTAAAGAAATTACCATGAATAAAAATGCTCAGGGATTTATCGAGAACAAGCAAGCGGCCCAGGAAGGCGGCGCTGTCGCGGGCAACGCGAGAAAAGAATTGGAAAGAAAGAGCGGTAAAAAAGTATTAACGCGTAAAAATTATCTAAAAGAAACTCAAAGCAAGAAACTCTTGGATTAGCAGCATTTGCCAATAGATAGTTTTTGTAAAGAAGTAGTTAGTTTTCTTATCCAAAACAAATGGGGCTGGAATGTAATATTGGAGTATTTATTTGAGTTTCATGATCGAATGTTAAGCGATCTAAAATTGTTGAAAGCAATGTAGCCGCTTTACAGGTCTTAATAGAGGATTTTATGAAAGAGGCCGCAGAGTTTTTGAATAACTTAGTTCTTGGCAAGGAATATCTCAAAGCGGCTGTTGACAAAGTAAAAATATAGCTTATACTCTATATAGAAATAGGTTATAATCTATATACAAATATGGCGGGGATTTCTATGGATTTTAAGCTCGCGCTAATGGAGCTGGATATTTACGATACTGAGTTTAATGCCGGGGGATTAGTTATTTACCTGGAAAACGAGGTCAAGCAATTAGCCATGGAGGCAATAGAATAATGTTTATTTCAAAATATTTTTGGGACATAAGTGAAAATGCCCTGAAAGAAACAGCCAAAATACTTAAAAATCCAAAACATCCGCAATTTCCGGTTAAAATGGTAATTTTTCTGTCGCGCTGTGATAAGCCAAAGGAGTTGTTTTCTTTGATCACAAAGGATGAGTTTATAGACGCATGGCCAAAGATCAGGGTTCAATGGATAAAACGCGCGCGGCAGTCAGATTTCAGGGATTGGTGGGAAACAATCTATGAACAGCTCGTAGATGCGCATGGACAAGCGCGTAGAAAGCCCTCAAGCGCCACGCCGGTTTTTTTCCGGAAGTTTGGGGCGCTTATTAAAGAAGCGAGGATCCGGAAAGGGTTGAGCCAGGAACAATTGGCGCATCG
>JBAZEP010000006.1:0-64630 GCA_041653835.1 Candidatus Omnitrophota bacterium | reverse complement strand
GCGCCCTGTAATTCCACGTCCTTGTCCGCTACCTCGAATTTTTTCGGCATAAGCGTTATGAAATGTTCCACGATCGCGTCATGGCGCCTGCCTATCACGGAATCCTGCGGCCCGGTCATACCCAGGTCGGTAATGTAGGCGGTGCCCTGCGGGAATATCTTTTCATCCGCGGTCTGGACATGCGTATGCGTCCCGAATACGGCGCTGACCCTGCCGTCCAGGAATCTGGCCATGGCTATTTTTTCGCTTGTGGCCTCGGCATGGATATCCACGAGGATTATGTTAGTCTCCCTGCGGTCGACATTCCTTATTTCCCTTTCAGCCGCGGTAAAAGGGCAGTCTATCGGATGCATAAAAACCCTGCCCAGGAGATTTATCACGGCTATTTTTTTGCCGGTTCCGGCGGAAGCAACAGTCATGCCTGAACCCGGACAACCCTCCGGGTAATTCGCGGGCCTTAAGATACGCTTGTCCTTGGACAGCCTGTCGTATATCTCTTTTTTCTTCCAGATATGGTCTCCCGATGTTATAACATCTACCTTATTCTGAAGGAGTTCGTCCGCTATCTCGGGGGTAATGCCCGAGCCGCCCGCGGCGTTTTCCGCGTTAGCGATCACAAAATCGATAGACTTCTCCCTGCGCAGTTTCGGCACTATCTTTTTAACAGCGTCCCTGCCCGGACTGCCTACTATATCGCCTATCAATAATATTCTCATTTGGCGTATTCCACCGCTCTTGTCTCGCGTATCACCGTAACCCTTATCTGGCCGGGATATTCGAGGCCTTCTTCTATCTTCTTCGTTATCTCCCTTGCCAGGCCCATTGCCTGGAGATCGCTTATCTTGTCAGGCTGGACAACAACCCTTATCTCCCTGCCCGCCTGGATCGCGTACGCTTTTTCAACACCCTTGAATGAATCCGCGATGGACTCGAGCTTCTCGAGGCGTTTTATATAATTCTCGAGTGTCTCGCGCCTCGCGCCCGGCCTCGTGGCGCTTACCGCATCCGCCGCCTGGAGAAGGACAGCGTAAATAGAGTTAGGCGCTTCTTCCTCGTGATGCGACGCTATAGCGTTTATGATGTCCGCGGATTCCCCGTATTTTTTAGCCAGATCCGCGCCTATCTTGGCGTGCGGGCCTTCCACTTCATGAGTTACGGCCTTTCCTATATCATGCAAAAGCCCTATCCTTTTCGCGAGGGTCACGTCCAGGTTGAGTTCCCCTGCCATCACGCCCATGATAATGCTGACTTCTTTCATGTGCTGCAGCGCGTTCTGGCCGTAGCTGGTCCTGTATTTCAGCCTGCCTATGAGCCTTACTATCTCAGGGTGCACCTTCTGAAGCCCTAATTCAAAAATCGTACGCTCCCCTTCTTCCTTTATAGTGGTTTCCATTTCCTGTTTGACTTTAGTGACTACCTCTTCGATGCGGCCCGGATGGATCCTGCCGTCCTGCAGTAGCCGTTCAAGGCTTATCCTCGCTATCTCGCGTTTCACTATGTCGAAACCGGAGAGTATTACCGCCTCAGGGGTATCATCGATTATTACATCCACCCCGGTAGCGATTTCAAGCGCGCGGATATTCCTGCCTTCCCTGCCTATGATCCTGCCTTTCATTTCGTCGTTCGGCAGGTTAACCACAGATACAGTTGTATTGGTAACATGCTCCGCGGCGCATTTCTGCATACTGAGCGAAAGTATTTCTTTCGCCTTTTTATCCGCGGACTCCTTTGCCCTGTCCTCTATCTCTTTAAAGAGTATCTGCGCCTCTCTTTGCGCGTCAGCTTCTATCCTCTGCAGGAAAAGCTTTTTGGCCTCTTCTACGCTCAGGCCGGATATCCTCTGCAGTTTTACTTTTTCTTCGTCTATAAGTTTCGAGAGCTCATTATGCCTTGTCTCAAGGGACCTTTCCTTGTCTGCCAGGAGGCCCTCGCGCCTCGCTATGTCTTTCTCTTTCCTGTCAAGGATATCGACCTTGCGGTCTATATTCTCTTCTTTCTGCACCAGCCTTTTTTCAAGATTGGACAGTTCCTGCCGCCTGTCTTTGGTCGTCTGCTCGAAATCCGACTGTATTTTGAATCTCAGGTCTTTTACTTCCAGTTCCATTTCTTTCTTCCTGTTATCGAATTCCTTCCTGGAATCCTCGAGGCTTTTTTTCGCCCTGTCCTCCATTTCCTTGAGATATTTTTCCGCGAAAAATTTCCTTATGAAATATCCGGCGAAAAATATCAGGATAAAAAGCACTACCTCTGCTATGTAGATTATTATCTTAACATTTGACGTCATACCGACACCTCCCTAAGCTATTTTATATAAAAAGTGATGTTCAGCCGGTTATTACACCGGTGAGAGGGACGTCTCTTTTTGTGGTAGGGATATTGTCCAGCAGTTGGAAGCTGAAGCCGAGGCCTATCGCAGGCCTGCCTTTTGGAAGGCGCCTCAGAAAATTATCGTAATAGCCTTTTCCCCGCCCGAGGCGGTTATTGCCTTTGTCAAAAGCAACTCCGGGCACTATTACAAGATCTATATCTCTCATCTCTGCTGATTTTCTATTGGAGGGCCCTTCCGGTTCATAAATACCGTACAGCCCTTTTTCCAGTCTTCTTATATCCCTTAAATACACAGGTCTTAGCTCCCTTTTCCTCTCCGATGTAACCGGTAAAACTACTTTTTTGCCCATTCGAAGGGCTTTTTTTATTATCGGCCCGGTTTCTACCTCGCCGGTCCCCTTGGAAACATAAAGCATCACGCATCTAGACTTCAAAAAATCTTCGCTAAGGAACAATTTTTTATGTACTCTCGAACTTCTTTGTCTCCTTTCCAGTCCTTTCTGGTTTTTCAATTTTATTTTCATTCTTCGCCTGACTATCTCTTTTGCTTCCATAAAAACACTCTATTTCTTTTTTCTTTTCAAATAATCATCTATCGCCGACTTCAGCGCCTCTTCCGCGAGAACAGAACAATGCATCTTTATCTTCGGAAGACCGCCGAGCGCTTCGGCGACAGCCCTGTTCGAAACCTTCAACGCCTCGTCTATGGTCTTGCCTTTGACAAGCTCAGTGACCATAGAACTCGTGGCTATTGCCGCGCCACAGCCGAAGGTCTTGAATTTTGCGTCCACGATCTTCTCATCTTCCACCTTTATGTAGAGCCTCATGATGTCGCCGCACACAGGGTTGCCCACATTCCCTATGCCGTCCGCGTCCGGGATCTCCCCCACATTCCTCGGATTCTTAAAATGATCCATTACTTTTTCGCTGTACTCAGTGTGAAAACTTTCCATACCTACTCCTTTGCTAAGCTTGATTCCCGAGAATAAGTTCTCTCGGCCTGTTTACCTTCGAATAATCCTTGGCAGGTTTCGTTTTCCTGAAATCTTCGAGCCTGTTCAAGTCCTTTGCCCTGTTGTAGATCAAGAGCCACGCGCAATCCTTATTTTTATCGACCTCGCATTTGCCTTTGTTGGAGCCCCCGCACGGCCCGTTCAGAAGCCCTTTCGCGCATCTTGTTACCGGGCATATGCCTCCCGTGGCATTCAGCACACACTCGCCGCACATGGCGCATCTCTCGAAAAACCCGTATCCCGTAGCGTCTAATATGGAACTGAACACGGTGTCGCAGGCTATATAGACCGGCCTTTTGTTCCTGTCATTTTCGAGCACGGATTGCGCGCCCAGCCCGCATGAAAGCACCAAAAAAACCTCAGCCTCATCTACCGCTTTCTTATTTTTCGCGAAGTGGAGTTTTACCTGGCTCGCTATGCACGGGGAATCGGGTATCGCCCACCCTGTCACTCTTTTTCCGTTCGCCTCCAGGTATGCCTTCATTTCCATGACTTCTTTTTCTCCGCCCGTCTTACAGGTAGTGGCACAATCTCCGCATCCTATTATAAAAACCTTTGACACGGAACCAAGCGCTTTTAATACCTCCTCGGCCGGCTTTTTTTTCGTAACTATCATATATCCGCCCCGGTAATTTAAAGAAGTTCCTTCATATCCTTCTCGAATACTTCTTTAGCGTTGTACCCTATATATTTTTTGATTATATTGCCTTCCCTATCCACAAGGAACGTCGTGGGGATAGCCGCTATGCCTCCGTATAAACCGCTGACCTCATCATTGCCCAGGACTACGGGGTAGTTTATTTTATATTCCGAAACAAACTTTGGTACTACTTTTTCTCCCTGCCAATCCAGCGCGATGCCTATAATCTCCAGGCCCTTATCTTTATATTGATCGTAGAGTTCTATGAAATGCGGTACCTCCTGCTTGCATGGAGGGCACCACGTTGCCCAAAAATCTATTATCAGGACTTTGCCTTTGAAATCAGACAGGCTTACTTGTTTTCCGTTGATATCTTTGAGAGAGAACTCCGGGGCCTTTTTTACAGGGCCCGCGCCCTTGCATAACGCCGGCTGTCCGGATAAAACAAATCCGGCCACGAGCAAAGCCAGAGTTCCTAAAATAACCATCTGTATTTTTTTCATATTTCCTCCTTTATCTTACAAATAAACTTGCGACCCTGGAAAACTGGCCCGAGAACAAAACTACGCCCGCCAATATCAGGAATATCCCTGAAACCAGGGGTACATACTTCATGAAGTTCCTGAACTTGGAAAAAAGGAACAGGAACTGATTTATCGCGAGTCCCGCCATAAAAAACGGCAGGCCCAGGCCCAGCGAATAAGCTGATAAAAGCATTGCTGCCTTAGGCAGGCTTTCAAGCGTCGAGGCGTATATGAGGATACTCGATAATATCGCCCCCACGCACGGCGTCCATCCAAACGCGAATGCCATGCCTACAAACAGAGACCCGAGATAACCGGTATGCTTGCCTTTTAAGCCTATCCCTTTTTTGAGGCTTAGAAAATTTATTTTCAAAAACCCGGCTATATTAAGCCCCAGGATGATTATCAGGAGCCCGCCCGCCCTCTCAAGCCATATCCTCTTTATGCCGAAAAAACTCCCGAAATACGAGAGCGCGATGCCGAGGGCAACAAAAACTATTGAAAACCCGAGGATAAAAAATAAAGAGTTTATGGCGGTAAGCCTGGTTATACTGCCTGGCCTCTCCGATGATTTTATCTCATCGAAAGACTTGCCCGTGATATAGGTAATGTACGACGGTAAAAGCGGTAATATGCAGGGGGAAAGGAATGTCAATACACCCGCGGAAAAAGCTATAAGAATAGAGACTTCGCTTCCAGCAACCATACGTCCTCCTTTGACTCACCTGCGCGAAGCCCTTACTCTTATAATATCCAGCTCCTGGCGTATCTCAGCGAGCCGTGCGATTATATCTTCCTGGTTTTTCAATATCCTGTCTATCTTCTCTGAAAGCTGTTTCGTTTCATTATCCTGGCCAAAGACATCGCCTTTGCCGAAGATATTAAACGTAAACAAGCTCAGAGACACAAGAATCGCTGCTGCCAGCGATAAGATCCAAATCTTTCTCATTGTCGATTACCTCTTTTCCAAATATGCATTATAACAAATCCTGCCATCCTAGTCAATTCCAAGTTTTTAGCTTCAACTTGCCTAAACTTGCGGTGTTCAATACATGTTTTTTTTCAAGCCATGCCCGCCTAGCTACCGCCACCCCGAACCGCATCATGGGTAGTTGGTCCGCCAGATGCGAATCCGTATTTATGACGAGTTTTACGCCAGCGTCCTTCGCCATCCTGGCGTTGATATCATTTAAGTCCAGCCTCTGCGGAAAACTATTTATCTCGAATGCCGTATTGGTATCCCTCGCCGCCTTAAAAACCTCCTCGAAATCCATGTCATACGCGTCTCTTGAACCCCAGAGCCTGCCTGTAGGATGCGCTATCACGCTTACATATTTATTACCGCATGCCTTTATAAGGCGTTTCGTGATCACGGCCCTGGGCTGTTTAAATCCCGCGTGTATCGCGCCTATCACAACATCCATCTCCTTCAATACGCTGTCAGGATAATCCAGGTTCCCGTCCGAATCTATATCTACCTCCGAGCCGAAAAGGATCTTTATGTCTTTATATTTTTTTCTCAACCTCTCCATCTCTTTCCTCTTGAGTCCCAATTCATGGATGCCCAGCCCGCCAGCTATCTTCAGTCCCTGTGAATGGTCTGTAATGGCAATATATTCATATCCCAGCTTCCTGGCTTTTATCACCATTTCTTCCATGGAACTGCCGCCGTCAGACCAGGTAGAATGCGCGTGCAGGTCTCCTTTTATATCCTTTAATTCTATAAGATCCGGCAATCTCCCTCGCGCCGCGGCTTCGAGCTCTCCCCTGTCTTCCCTTAATTCAGGCTCTACATACGCCAAACCCAACGCCTTATACATTTCTTCCTCGGTTTTTCCGGCTATTTTTTTGTCTTTCCTGAATATCCCGTATTCATTCAGTTTCAGGTCTTTTTTTATCGCGAGCTGCCTGAGTTTTATATTGTGCTCCTTGGAACCCGTAAAATACAACAGCGCCGCTCCGTAGGACCTCTCATCCACTACCCGCACATCCACCTGCACGTTATCTTTCGTAAGGACGGCTGATTTTGTATCGCCCTTAGCGATCACGTCCTTTACGTCCTTTGCCGAGATAAACGCGTCCATTACTTTCCCGGGATTGCCCGAAGAAATAAGGATATCTATATCTCTGACCGCCTCCTTCATCCTCCGGAGGCTGCCGGCCGGGTTTATTTTTTTCACCTCTTTTAATTTTTTAAGTTCTTCCACGAAACCGGCGGCCACATCCGAGGCTGTTTTCAAATCAAGCCTCTCCCTGCCTTTTTTGAAAAGTTCTATACCACGCAGTATATTTTCCTCAGTCTTTTCTCCCAGGCCTTCGAGATTCCTTATCTTCCCCGCGTGCGCCATCCTCTCTAACATAATTACGTCCTGTATGCCGAGTTTTTCATGCAACAGCTTCGCTGTCTTGGGCCCTATACCCGGGACATTCAGCATCTCTATAAGGCCGGAGGGCACATCTTTTTTCAATTCCTCGAGATATTTCAGCTTACCCGTAGACACTATCTCCTTTATCTTCCCTTCCAGGTCCTTGCCTATGCCTTCAATATCCTTGAGCCTGTCTTCTTTTGCCAGCACCTCCACGTCTTCCGGAAGCGACTCTATGTTAAGCCCCGCCCGTTCGTACGCCCTGATCCTGAAATGATTCTCTCCCTTGATTTCCAGTATCTCGGCTATTTCCCTGAAGATATCCGCGACAAGTTTATTTTTCATGACAAAATCATTTTACCATAGCTTTTTTTGGATATAAAGATTATAATATCTTTCACAAAACAAAAAGGAGCTGTCTATGCTGTTAAAATTCTTACGCAAACGCAAAAATATGAGGCGCATCATGTGGGCGCTGGCGATATTGATAATACCCGCTTTTGTTATATGGGGCGCCGGCACGTCCGGCAAAGATAAGGACGGCAAACCTGATTATGCCGGGAAGCTTTTCGGCAAAAAGATATCTTACGATGATTACTATGATATGTGGAACGTTGCCAGGGATTACGCCGTGAAATCCTTCGGCAATAACGTCCCTGAGGAGTTCATAGACCAGCTGGCGTGGACACGCATAATACTCATCGAAACCGCCAGGAGGGAAAAAATAACCGTGACGGACCGCGAGGTTGTGGAAAGGATCGCCTCGATCCCCGCGTTTCAGAGAGACGGCGCCTTTGATAGGAAATTGTACAAATCCATGCTTCAGGATACCGCCAGGGCATTCGAAGAAAAACTGCGGGACGACCTGCTGATATCCGGACTCAGGGAACGGATCACTTCCCTGGTCAATGTCAGCGACGAAGAAGTGAAAAATGAGTATAAAAAGAAATTTGAAAAAATAAAATCATCGTACGCCCTCATACCATTTACCGATTTTGAAAAAGATGTCCAATATACGGACACCGGGCTTGTGGATTTCTATGAAAAAAATAAGACCTCTTTCAGAAAAGGAGAACAGGCGAATGTCCGGTACATCGAGATCCCTGTTTCCGCGGAGGGCGCGGAAGACCTAGCTTACAAGGTCCTGGACCAGGTAAAACTGAAAAAAGGTCTCGAAGAACCCGCGAAATCCAATTCCCTGGAAATAAAGGAAACCGGGTTTTTCTCCGTTGACCAGGAAGTCCCTGCCATAGGCTGGTCCTATGATTTTATGGAAATAAGCTTTGGGCTGGAAAAAGATCAGATAAACGAGGCGCTGATAAAAACAGACAAAGGGTTCTACATTATACAATTAAAAGAAAAGAAAGGGCCTTATATACCTGGTTATGAGGAAGTCAAGGACGCGGTTAAAAACGCGTTTATAAAAAACGCCGCAATCGGGCTTGCCAAAGAAAAAGCTGAAAAGGTATATCTTGACGCGGACGCGAGGGTCAAAAACAACGAAAAATTCGTGGATATTTTAAAAGAATACGCTCTTGAGGCAAAAGAAACAGATTATATAGGCCGGGACGGCTATGTACCGGAGATCGGCCCTGCCAGGGAATTCGTGGACATGGCCTTGTCGCTGGAGACAGGCGCTGTTTCGAAACCCTTGAAAAGCCCCGCGGGCTGGGTCATTATCCAGCCTCTTGAATTAATAACCATAGACGAATCGAAATTTATAGAAGAAAAAGAAAAATTCAAAGAGGGGATCCTGTCGGATAAAAAAGAAAAAGAATTCGATAAATATTTCCAGGATCTGCAGAAAAAGGCGGGATTTGTAAGCTATACATCCAAGTAGGGGGCGGTCGCGACCGCCCCCTACAATCACAATTTATCGTGGTTCAGCAGGTCTTTCAATTCCTTCATAAATTGGTTTATATCCTTGAACTGGCGGTACACGGAAGCGAACCTCACATAAGCAACCTCGTCAAGCTTATATAAAAGCTCCATCAATAACTCCCCTACTTCCCTGGAAGGCACTTCTTTTTCGAATTTACTCTGGAGGGTGTATTCTATTTTATCCGCCAGCGCTTCAAGCTGTTCCGTGCCTATGGGCCTTTTTTCGCATGCCTTTGTAAGCCCGCTTAATATCTTTTTCCTGTCAAACGGCTCCCTGCGGCCGTCTTTTTTTACGACCATGAGGCTGGATTCTTCTATGTTCTCGTATGTCGTGAAACGCCTCTGGCAATTCAGGCATTCCCTGCGCCTTCTTATCGAACGGCCTTCCTCGCTTGAACGGGAATCGATAACCTTGTCTTCGTTATGTCCGCAGAACGGGCATTTCATATGGGCCTCCGAATTTTGTGAAACAAAATTCGTCCCGAGCCGCCGTATATCTAAAAATCGCGGCGAGGGACTTTCTTTAATCCAGTTCCGGGTACAACGGGAACCTTCTTATCAGCTTTGCCACGTCTTTGGCGCATCCTTCCAGCTTACCCGCATCCTCCCTGTATTTGACCGCGCAGTCGATGAGCTGCGCTATTTTTTTCATGTCATTCTCTTCCATCCCGCGCGTGGTAACAGCGGGCGTGCCCAGCCTTATGCCGCTTGTAAGGGCGGGGGGATTCGGATCGAAAGGTATGAGGTTTTTGTTGACCGTTATATGTATCTTGTCAAGTATTTCGCTGGCTTCTTTTCCTGTAATATTTTTCGAGGTCAGGTCAACCAGGAATAAATGATTATCCGTGCCACCTGAAACTATCCTGAATCCGAATTTATCCAATCCGGCCGCAAGCGCCTTTGAGTTTTTTATGATCTGCCGCTGGTATTCCCTGAATTCGGCTGTCTCCGCTTCTTTGAGCGCCACCGCTTTCGCTGCTATTATATGCATCAAAGGCCCGCCCTGCTCTCCGGGGAAGACCTCCATGTCTATCTTTTTGGCAAACTCCTGCCTGCAGAGTATCATGCCGCCGCGCGGCCCTCTCAATGTCTTATGGGTAGTGGTGCTTACAACATGGGCATATTCCACCGGATTAGGATGCAGGCCCGCCGCTACAAGCCCGGCTATGTGCGCCATATCCACGAAAAGATACGCGCCGGCCTTGTCCGCTATATCCCTGAATCTTTTGAAATCCATCACGCGTGAATAAGCGGACGCGCCCGCGAGTATCATCCTGGGCTTATGTTTTTTCGCCAGCGCCTCTATCTCGTCATAATCCAGCATCTCTGTGTCTTTGTTGAGCCCGTACGGGATCACGTTGAACAATTTCCCGGAAAAATTATGCTTAAGCCCATGCGTAAGATGCCCTCCCGCAGCAAGATCCATTGCCAGGACAGTGTCTCCCGGTTGAAGAAGCGCGAAATATACCGCCATATTCGCCTGGCTCCCGGCATGCGGCTGGACATTAGCGTGCTCGGCGCAGAAGAGCCTTTTCGCCCTTTCTATTGCCAGGCTCTCGACATCATCCACATAAACACACCCGCCATACCATCTTTTGGAAGGATACCCTTCCGCGTATTTATTCGTCAATACCGACCCTGCCGCTTCCAGCACGGCAACGCTGGTGAAATTCTCGCTCGCGATAAGCTCTATATTATCCTGCTGGCGTTTGAGCTCTTTGCGTATCAGGTTATAAATCTCAGGATCTGTTCTTTTTAACGCTTTCATCTTCGAAAACCCTCTATCTGTTTTATCTGCCTGACTCTCCTGGCATGCCTGCCTCCCAGGCACCTCGCTGCGAGCCATGTTTCTAATATCATTTTCGCCTTCCGGGGCGTAACGATATTCGCGGCCAGCACAAGCACATTGGAATCATTGTGTTCTTTGCTCGAACGCGCGATATCCTGCCTGTCGCATAACGCCGCCCTCACGCCTTTTACCTTATTCGCCACCATAGACATGCCTATGCCTGTCTTGCAGATAAGGACCCCCCGCCGGTAAGACCCTTTGGCCACAAGCCTTGCCACCTCATAACCTATCAGGGGATAATCGCAGCCTTCTTCGGAAAAAGTCCCCGCGTCCTTAACGATATGGCCTTTTGATTTCAGGTATTTTACTAAGCTCTCTTTTAATTTAAATCCGCCGTGGTCCGCGCCTATAGCTATTCTCATCCATTCTTCTCCTCTTTAAAAATTTCCAGAAATATATTCTCGATCTCGCGTTTTATGGCTTCCCTGACATTCCTGTATTCTTCGACAGGCCTGCCTATCGGATCCGGTATGTCCTGGCCTTCTTGCAGCAGCCTGACCTTGCTTCCCGCCTCAGGCATCATATTAATGATAACATTTCTCTGGGAGTTTTCCATCACAAATATCATGTCCGACCTTTTTAGAATATCTTTATTGATATTCTTGCCTATATGCCCTGAGACGTCTACGCCTTCCTCTTTCATGACGAAAAGCGTATTGGGCGCGGGCCCTATCCCGGCGAATGTCGATGTCCCCGCGGAATCTATATGCACCTTTGCGGCTAAGCCCGCTTCTTTTACAAACTTTTCCATCAGCGCTTTTGCCATCACGCTCCTGCAGCTGTTGCCCGTGCAGACAAAGAGCAGGGTATAATCCGTTAATGCCTCTTTTTCGGGTATGGCGCCCTGCCTCAGTATCTTAAAAGGCCTTCCCGTCACATCCACGACCGTGGACTCTATGCCTACTCTTGCCCTGCCGCCGTCCAATATAATATCCACGAGGCCGTCCATCTGAGCGGCCGCCTCTTCTATTGAAACAGGCGGTTTATTGCCCGAGATGTTCGCGCTGGGCGCCGCCACATCCACCCCGGATTTTTTTATCAATAACTGCGCTATCTTATTATCGGGCATCCTGAGCCCTATCTTTTCTTTTTTATTATTGAATGCCACCAGCGTCAATGGTCCGGGCCAGTATCTCTTTGCCAGCCTTTCAGCGTCTTTCGAAAGCGCTACCCCCAGTCTTTTCAACGAACCGAAATCCGATATATGCACGCTGAACGGTTTGTCCTTGGGCCTTTTTTTTATTTCGTACAGCCTGGCTATAGCGTCTTTGTTCGATATATCCGCGGCTATGCCATAAACCGTTTCAGTGGGAAACACTACGAGCCCGCCGTTTTTTAATATACCGGCCGCCTCGTTTATAAGGGCTTCTTCAGGGGAACAAGGATCTAATTTTATTATCTTTGTCCGCATTATTTATTATTTTTTAAAGGCCTTCAGCATCCTGAGCGCGAATATAGCTGCGTTCTTTGCGCCTGCCCTGCCTATCGCCATACACGCCACCGGCACACCAGCCGGCATCTGGACCGTTGATAAAAGAGAATCCATGCCTTTCAACGATTTTGTCTCGATAGGCACACCTATGACCGGCAGATCCGTATGAGAACTTACAACGCCCGCGAGCGCGGCAGCCATGCCTGCCCCGCATATCAGGATCTTTACGCCTCTTTTCTTGGCTGCCAAGGCGTACTTACGCACCTCGTCCGGGTTCCTGTGAGCCGAAAGCACATTTATCTCATAAGGAACTTTATTCTCTTTCAATATCTTCCCGGTCTCCGCCATTGTCTCGCTATCCGAAACACTTCCCATCAATATTCCTATCAGGATTTTTTTCTTGCCCGGCATAACCCCTCCCTAAGTTGACACTTTTGACAATGTCACAAGTGTCAACTTTGCCTTTTAATTGCCTTGTCGCCTATGTCTTTCCTGTACTGCATGCCTTCGAATTTTATCTTTTTGACGGCTTTATACGCGTTGTCCCTGGCTGACTTAATGTCTTTGCCCAGGCTTGTCACGCCAAGCACCCTGCCGCCGTCCGTAAAAATCTTCCCATCTTTATTCTTTGTGCCCGCGTGAAACACAATCGCGTCTTTTATTTTCCCTGCCTCTTCCAGGCCGAAGATCTCTTTATTTTTTTCATACTCTCCCGGGTATCCTTTTGAGGCGCAGACCACGGATATGCACGATGATCTATCCCATTTGATATCTATTTTATCAAGCGTCCCGTCTATGCATGCTGTCATTACATCTAAGAGGTCTGATCTCAGCCTTGGGAGTATCGCCTGTGTCTCGGGATCCCCGAACCTCACATTAAATTCCAACACCATGGGCCCGTGTTCGGTTATCATGAGGCCCGCGTATAAAACGCCTCTGTAAACTTTGCCCTCTTTCCCAAGCCCGTCTATCATGGGCCTGAATACGGTTTTCATTACCTCATCCAATAGCTCCTTTGTAACCACCGGCGCCGGGGAATAAGCGCCCATGCCGCCTGTATTAGGCCCTTTATCGTTATCAAAGATCCTTTTGTGGTCCTGCGCCGGTTCCAGGGGCGCGATATTTTTCCCATCCGTAAAAACCAGCACAGACGCTTCTTCGCCTTCCAGGCAATCCTCCAGTATAATTTTATCCCCGCTCGAGCCGAAAACCTTTTTTACCATTATGGCGTCTATCGCGTTATCCCCTTCTTCTATGGTCTTAGGCAATATCACGCCTTTGCCTGAAGCGAGGCCGTCCGCCTTTATCACTATAGGCACGCCTTTTTCCCTTAAATATTTTTTCGCGGAGGCGGCGTCATCGAAAACCCTGAAATCCGCTGTGGGGAGCCCGAACTTTCTCATCATATTTTTTGAAAAAACCTTGCTCCCTTCCAGCATCGCGCTCTCTTTAAAAGGCCCGAACACCTTCAAGCCGTTTTCCTTGAATATGTCCGCTATGCCTTTTACAAGCGGGACCTCCGGGCCTGCCACGGTCAAATCTATCTTATTCTTTTTCGCGAAATCCAGGAGGGCCGGGATATCGTCCGCTTTTATATCAACTAATTCCGCCGACTCTTTTATGCCGCCGTTACCCGGAGCGCAGAATATCTTTTCCACCTTCGCGCTTTGAGATAATTTCCATACTATGGCGTGCTCCCTGCCGCCCGAGCCGATGACCAAAACTCTCATATTATAACTTCCCCATTGCCATTGATGATCTCGCCTATTGTCCAGGACTTCAACCTGAATCTTTTCAGTACCGCATGGGCTTTTTTAACATCGCCTTTTGACACCACGAGCACCATGCCTATTCCCATATTGAATGTCCTGTACATTTCTTTATCGCTTATATTCGCCCTCTTCCTGATAACATCAAATATCCCGGGCACCTCCCAGAGCTCTTTATATATCAGAACGGATTTGCCGGCGGGCATGACCCTGGGGATATTATCATAAAACCCGCCGCCTGTAATGTGCGCCATGGATTTGATTTTTACTTTTTTCATCAGTCCCAGCACTGCCTTTACGTAAATGATAGTGGGGGTCAAAAGGATTTTTCCGAATCTTCCTTTTAATTCGCTTTCGGAAAACAACTTTCTTATCAGGCTGAACCCATTGGAATGAGGGCCGCTTGAACCTATGCCTATGATCATGTCGCCTTTTGCTACAGATCTTCCGTCTATGATCTTGTTTTTTTCCGCTATGCCCACGCAGAAGCCGGCCAGGTCATATTCCTCACCTTTATAAATACCGGGCATCTCAGCTGTCTCCCCTCCTACAAGGGCGCACCCTGCCTGCTTACAGCCCTTCACGATCCCTTTCATTATCTCCACGGCTTTTTTATTATTGAGCCTGCCTGTCGCGAAATAATCCAGGAATAAAAGCGGTTCCGCTCCCGTAACCAGCACGTCGTTCACCGACATCGCCACCAGGTCTATGCCTATAGTATCATGTTTATCCTGCGCGTCAGCCACTTTTAATTTCGTACCTACGCCGTCTGTCGAAGAAACGAGTACAGGTTCCCTGTATTTTTTCGGTATGCTCGTAAGCGCGCTGAAACCCCCTATATCACAGATCACTTCCCTGCGCCTGGTTGAAGCCGCAAGGCGCCCGATGGTCTTCACAAAATCATTGGCTGTATCTATATTAACGCCTGATTTTTTATAGTCTATCATAACTTCTCCTTTACATAATCAATGCCGTTTTTAAAGATCGCGAAGCCGTCGCCGTATTCCTTCAGGCCTTCACGCGTCCATCTCGGATGCTGGGTGCCAAGAGAATGCCTTTCAGGGTGGGGCATCAAGCCCAGCACCCTTCCGGTTGTATCGCATATACCCGCTATATCGTCTATGGATCCATTAGGGTTGTCGATATACCTGAATACGATCTGATCATTTTTTCTTAAGCGTTTCAGGATATCGCTATCACGCGGTATAAATTTACCTTCTCCATGCGCAATGGGTAGATATATGGTTTCAGGAAGACCTTTAGTCCAGATGCATCTTTGCGCTATGCGATCTGCGCTATGCGATTTTAATTCCACCCATTTATCGATAAAACTCCCGGAATCATTGAAACTGAGCGTCGCTTCCATGACGCCGTTGTCCAGGCCGGGTAAAATTCCGGCTTTAACGAGCGCCTGGAAACCATTGCATATCCCTATCACAAGCTTACCGCTGTTTATGAAATTCTTAAGGTCCTCGTTAAGCTTGTATTTTATCTCATTGGCAAGGATCTTGCCTGACGCTATATCGTCCCCGTAGGTAAATCCTCCGGGTATGGCTAGTATCTGATAATCTTTAAGGGATCTCTCGGCGCGCGCGAGTTCATTTATATGCACGAACTCCGGTTCCCCGCCAGCCATCCTGAACGCCGCCGCGGTCTCGTTGTCGCAATTTGTGCCCGCTGTCCTTAAAATTATTACTTTTGGTTTTTTCATCTCTTTTACCAACGCAAAGGTTTCTGCCACGCCTCTTTTAATTTATCGATACTTATGTCTATAATTTTATCCCCGTTAACTCCATAGACCTCAAAATCTTTTGACCCGGAAACCTCGCCTAATAATCCTACGGCGGCGCCTTTCATCAGTGTCTCGAATTTTTTCTTATCTTCTTTCCTTACTTCAGCGATAAACCTGGTATTGGATTCTGAGAATAAAATTACATGGTCTTTTTTTACCTGGGACGGCGCTTCTTTGAGCGACACTTTTATCCCGCTCCCGCCGCTGAACGCCATCTCCGCCAGCGCTACCGCCATGCCGCCCTCGGACAGGTCATGGCACGCGCGTATCAGCCCGAAATCCGCTGCCTCGCTCAATTTGTCAAAGATCCTCGACCCTTTTTTAGCGTCCACCACGGGCGCGTTATTCCCGACGCAATTATTTATAAGGTTATAATGAGACCCGCCCATTTCGTCTTTTGTCTCGCCTATGACGTAAAGAAGATCGCCTTTTTCTTTCAGGTCCATGCTGATTGCCTTTGTTACGTCATCCATCACCGATATCGCGGAGATCAGGAGAGTGCCGGGTATGGAGACTGATTTACCGTGCACGGAATATTCGTTATTAAGGCTGTCCTTGCCGGAAATAAAAGGTATTCCATAAGCCTTGGCAGTATCATAGCAGCCGAAACTCGCCCTGACCAGGCCTCCTAGCCTGTCAGGCTTGTCGGTGTTGCCCCAGCAGAAATTATCGAGTATCGCTGTCCTTTTCAGCGACCCGCCTACCGCTATTACCTGGCGCAGTGCCTCGTCTATCACCGAACCCGCCATCAGGTATGGGTCGATCATGCCGAACCTGGGATTTATCCCGTTTGAAATTATAATCCCTTTTTTAGAATTGAATTTCGGCCTTATGATGCTCGCGTCACCAGGCCCGTCATTTTTTACGCCTACAAGAGGTTTTAAAACGCTCTGGCCCTGGACTTCATGGTCATACTGCCTTATCACCCATTCCTTGCTGCAGACGTTCCAGCTTGAAAGGAGCTTCAATAAATCAGGGTTGAAATTTCTCTTGGTTTTATACCGGCATTCTTTATGCACAGGT
Organism: Candidatus Omnitrophota bacterium; assembly: GCA_041653835.1. Classification (GTDB taxonomy): domain Bacteria; phylum Omnitrophota; class Gorgyraeia; order Gorgyraeales; family Gorgyraeaceae; genus UBA10183. The sequence continues at coordinate 48,013 of JBAZEP010000006.1, read as the reverse complement.
TTTGACCAGACGGCCTTACGTTCGAACCTCGGGGTGCCGTCGTGTAAAAAACCCATGTCAAGGTCGCACACCACATTTCCGTTATATCTTAATTTCAGCCTGTTATTCGACGTAAAACATCCTATCACAACCGCCTCGACATCTTCTTTCCTGAAAATATCTAAAAGTTCCGCGAGATTCTCTCTCGGCACGGAAAGTACCATCCTCTCCTGCGCCTCAGATATCCAGATCTCGGTATAGTTAAGGCCTTGATATTTAAGGGGCGCTTTTTCCAAATCTACTTCCGCACCGATACCCTGGCCCATCTCGCCTACAGCGCTTGAAAACCCGCCCGCGCCGCAGTCGGTGATGGCGGTGTATAAACTCCTGTCGCGCGCCTTTAAAAGCGTATCCGTAACTTTTTTCTCGGTAATGGGATTTCCTATCTGTACTGCCCCGCCTGATACAGTCCCTGATTCATGGGTAAGCTCTCCGGAAGAAAACGTGGCGCCATGGATACCGTCCCTTCCTGTGCGGCCGCCTACCGCGACGATCAACTCCCCCGGTCTGGTGGACTTGAAAGATTTATTTTTTGGCATTATGCCCACTGTGCCGCAATACACCAGAGGATTTCCGGTATAGCGTTCATCGAAAAGAACCGCGCCGTTCAGCGTAGGTATGCCCATGCGGTTCCCGTAATCCCTTACCCCGCTTACCACGCCTTTCATTATGCGTTTCGGATGGAGCATGCCCCTGGGGACTTTTTTATGCTCCGCGTCCGGAAGCCCAAAACAGAATATATCCGTATTCATTATGGGTTTCGCGGCCAGCCCCACTCCCAGTATATCCCTGATAACCCCGCCTATGCCTGTGCCCGCGCCGCCGTAAGGCTCAAGCGCCGAAGGGTGATTATGCGTTTCCACCTTGAAGCATATATTGTCATCCTCGTCAAACCTGATGATCCCGGCGTTGTCCTTGAAAACCGATACGCACCACGGCTTTTTCAGCTCATTGGTAACCTTGATTATCGTGTTCTTAAGGAGATTATCTATTATTCTTTTCTTGCCCTCTTCCTCGTACTCTATGATCCCGCGAAATGTCTTATGCCCGCAATGTTCGGACCATGTCTGCGCGATCGTCTCAAGCTCACAGTCTGTCGGGTTCCTGCCTAATTTCCTGAAATATTTTCTTATCTCCTGCATCTCTTTGAGATTCAGGAAAAGTTGTCCCGATTTACTGATGTTCATCAGTTTCTTATCATCCGCGCCGAGCATATCGACTGTTATCAATTTAAATTTATACGCGCTGCCGCGAAGGCCATTTTTTACGCTTCGCTCTTTCGCCACATGCTGTATAACTTTATTGTAAAGCAGCTTTTCGCATATATTCTTAAAATCCTCTTCCGTGATCTTCCCCTCTATAAAATATTTCTTTTCCGTCCTCAGGGACTTTACCCCATATATCCCCATATCCCTTATGGCTTTTTTCGCGCTCTCTTCCACGGGATCCATTACGCCCGGGTTATACGCTATTTCCACGACCCTGCCCTTCGGGCCCTTGACCGGACCGATCGCGTATTCTTCGGTAATAGGATCCGCCAGCAGTTCTCCCGCTATCCTCTTAGCGTCAGATTCGGTAATATCCCCGGAAATAATAAACACATGGCTGACATCGACCTTTTTGACGGAACTAATACCCAGGTCAAGGATGTCTTTTTTGACACCGTTCCCCAGCGGATTAAAAACACCTTTCCTGTTTTTTATCTCTATCTTCCATTCCATAATAATATTTGTCCTTTTTGAACAAAACCCGGAGAAATCTCTGTAGGGGGCTGGTCGCGACCAGCCCCTACATTATGCCTTTATTCTCTTGAGGACTTCCTGGTAGGCTTCCTCAATCCTTCCCAAATCGCGCCTGAAACGGTCCTTGTCCAGTTTCTCATTGGTGACCTTGTCCCATAACCTGCATGTATCAGGAGAGATCTCGTCCCCGAGCAATATCTTGCCTTTATGCCTTCCGAATTCCAGCTTGAAATCTACCAGTTTCAGATTTACCTTATCGAAAAAATCCTTCATGATCTGGTTCACACTGAACGAATAATCCTTTATCTTTTTCAATTCCTGGGGCGTGGCTAATTTAAGCACGTCTATGTGATAATCGTTTATCAAAGGGTCATGCAGGCTGTCGTTTTTGTAATGGTATTCCAGGACCGGGGATTTCAGGACAATACCTTCCGGCATCCCGAGGAGCTTGGATATCCCGCCCGCTGATATGTTCCTTACGGTGACTTCTATAAGCACTATTTGCAATCTCTTGACAAGCATTTCCCTGTCGTTTAATTTTTTTACAAAATGCGTGGGGATGCCTTTCGACTCCAGGAGCTGGAAAATAGCGCAGGATATCTCGTTGTTTATCACGCCTTTTCCCTTTATTGTACCTTTCTTGGTAGCGTCGAACGCGGTCGCGTCGTCCTTGAACTCCTGTATCACCAGGTCCGGGTTATCCGTATCGTATAAAATCTTGGCCTTGCCCTCGTATATCTTATTGCCTTTATCCATAACATTCCTTCCTTCGTCAGATGCCGGTTTTTTTGAAAATGGTATTTACGTGCTTAGTGTAATATTCTATATCGAAGAGGTCCTCTAATTCCCTGTGCTTAACGAATTTCATGAAATCAGGGTCTTTTTTCAATGTGTCTTTGAAATCCACGCCTTTTTCCCAGACCTTCATGGCGCAGCGCTGGATAATGTCATACGCCTTCCTGCGTTCGACTCCTTTTTTTTCGAGCTCCACCAGTATCCTCGCGGAAAATACAAGCCCCTTTGTCTTGTAAAGATTTGCCTTCATGTTTTCCGGATAGACCAGGAGCCCTTTTACTATCTCGATCATCTGGTTCAGCATATAATCCAGCAATATCGAGCTGTCGGGTATTATAATGCGCTCCGCCGACGAATGGCTTATATCCCTCTCGTGCCATAATGTTATATTTTCCATGGCAATAAGCGCGTTCGAGCGTAAAACCCTCGCCAGCCCCGTGATCCTTTCGCACATAACAGGGTTTCTCTTGTGCGGCATGGCGCTGGAACCCTTCTGGCCTTTTCCGAAAGGCTCTTCGACTTCCCGTACTTCTGTCTTCTGAAGATTCCTGAATTCAACGGCTATCTTTTCAAGGGTCGCGCCCACAATAGCTATTTCGGATAAATATTCCGCGTGCCTGTCCCTCTGGAGCACCTGGGTGGAGATATTGGCGGGCATGAGCCCTAATTTTTTACAGACATATCCTTCTACATAAGGCTCTATGTTGGAATATGTTCCTACAGGCCCTGAGATCTTCCCCACGGATATAATATCCCTTGCCCTCTCGATCCTTATGATATCCCTGTTTATCTCGTCGAAAAACAATGCCATTTTCAGGCCGAACGTCGTAGGCTCTGCGTGTACGCCATGGCTCCTTCCAGCCATTATGGTGTATTTATATTTATCCGCTTTCTTTCTCAATTCTTCTTTCAGCGCCTTAAGGTCTTCCAGTATGATATCCGCGGACTCTTTCATCATGACCGACAGGCCCGTATCCAGGACATCGCTCGATGTAAGGCCCTGGTGCACGAACCTGGAAGAATCGCCTATATATTCCGCTATATTGTGCAGAAACGCTATCACGTCGTGGCGGGTGGTTTTTTCTATCTCCTCGATACGTTTTACGTCGAATTTCGCTTTGGATTTTATCTTTTTGAGCTCTTTTTGGGGGATTTTGCCTAAATTGGTTAAGGCTTCGCAGGCGAGGATCTCTACATCCAGCATTTTTTGGAACTTATTCTGTTCAGACCATATCGCTGACATCCTGGGAAGCGAATATCTTGGTATCATAAGGATTCTAATATACCATATATAGATTATATGCGTCAACGAAAAATACGGACATAAAGGCCTCTAATGTCACATTTAAGACAGTGTCTTAAATGTGACATTAGCCTTGTTTATTTCTTTCTTGAGGAGTATAGGATGAGCGCCAGGATGAAAAGCGCTATAAGGAGAAGTAATAAGGTAATGCTTTGTATAAAATGAGTCGAGAGTTTGCCTTGCCTCTCTTTCAGCACAACCGCGCCGTCTGTATCGGAAACAGGCGCGCCTTGTTTCAGCCTCAGGTTGCCCATAGTATCGATCCATAAACGATATTCCCTGCCCTGGACATCGGACAGTACTATCTTGCTCGGCCCGGCCATATCGCCTTTTAAAATAAGGTCTTTTTTTAAAGTGAGCGACCCGGACATTATCGAATCCATGTCGTTCCTCACAAGCTGGCTCGAACTTATCATGTCTATGGATTTGGCGTTCAGCGCGTAAACAGAACTGGCCAGTTTTATCCTGGGGGTCATTTCACCGTCGCTCGAGACCTCCATGCCAAGCCAGAGGTCTTTATTGAAATCTATCTCCAGCGGCTTCACGGAGCCCATAAGCACGTTGAACATACCGTCTTTTATATTGAGGATGTGGCCTTCTTCCCAGATAGGCTGGCCTTGCTTTTCCGCATCATAGAACCTGAATGTCACCAGAAAATTGCCTGTCAGCGGATTATCGTCTTTATCGGTGAGCCGTCCCTGGTAGTTTATTACCCTTGGTATTGCGGCGTATATAAAAGCAGTCAAACATAAGATTCCGATCACTGCAAAAAAGGCTATGCGGAATTTTCTCATTTACTGCCTCCTTTTTCAATGGTGCCGAGGAGAAGAATCGAACTTCCTACGCCGGCCTTTTCAGGGCCGCGCTCTACCAATGAGCTACCTCGGCGTTTTAAAGTCAAGATTTACCTTATTTTAGCAAACCTTCTTATTATGTCAATATAAAATTAGTCCGCCGTCCTCTTTAAGTATCAGGACATTTATATCCCTGACGGATCCGGCAAACTCCATGCCTTTTTCTTCTCCCATCACGAATATAGCCGTGGAAAGCGCGTCCGCTTCTTCCGCGGACACGGCTATTACTGTAACGCTTATAATGCCCCGGCAAGGCTCTCCCGTAAGAGGATTCATTATATGGGAATATCTTTTGCCGTTTATCTCAAAAAATCTTTCATAATTTCCTGATGTGCTTATGGCTTTGCCGCTTAATTCAAAACTATGGAGCAGTTTTTCTTTGTTCCTTGGATCCTCGACGCCTATTTTCCAGGCGGTCCTGCCGGGCGGATTACCGGAAGCGAATATATTGCCGCCAAGATTCACAAGACTGTTCTTGATGCCGTGTGAAACCAGCATATCTTTCGCCCTGTCAACCGCGTAACCTTTGGCTATCCCCCCAAAATCTACTTTTACGTCCTTATTCAAAAATCTTATCGATGAATTTTCCGGATCCAACGCTATCTTTTTGTATCCTACGATCTTCAGGACGCTTTCAATAGCCCCTTTATCCGGGATCGATCCTTCCCTGAAGGTAAAACCCCATATCTCCATAAGCGGCGCTATTGTTATATCGAACGCGCCTCCTGAAAGAACACTGTAATTTAAAGACCTTTCTGTCAAACTGAACACTTCTTCGCTCACATTCACGCCTTCGTAACCGGCGAGCCTGTTTAATCTCGACACCTCGCTATTTTCGTCAAACTTGCTGAATGCCTTTTCTACGCGCTCGATCTCTTTGAACGCGTCTTCTATCGCGGCGGCAGCTTTATCCCTATCAACAGAAAAGCAGGATATCTCGCAGAAAGTATCCATCACGAGCCTTGTTTCTTTTATCGATACCTCGCCCGCGCATCCAGCCAGGATAAATGCCAGAAAAAGTAAAATCCCGCGTCTCTTCATCGCGAAAAGACGCGGGATTGATCTAAAAATCATATGGTTCAAAATAAAAATACTGCGGCTGCCACTACAGTGGACCAGTTACCGTTTGAATCGATTATCGTGGACTGGGTCACGTTCATGGTCTTTACTATCTTATCCTTGACCTGGTATACCATCTTTATCTCATCCCAGTCTTTGGAATCGTCGAAATCCGGGAAGCCCATTGTGGAAGCGAGCATCTTAGCTGCCAGGTCTTCCGCGTAATCTCCGGCGAATTCGTCTGTCTGGCCGTACGCGTGGTGTTCGCTCATATAGCCGTACATATTCTCGTCCGCGGGTATCGCGGTGCCCACGGAAGACGCTATCAGACGCCTCGGCTCATTGGAACTGCACTTGGCAATAACACAATAAGTTATCATACCCGGTATAAGCTCTTTTATACCGTCATTTTTGGATATGATTTTACATCCGGGCGGGAAAATGCTCGATACATGCACCAGGTTGCATTTCTCTATACCGGCGTCCCTTAAAGCAAGCTCGTACGAACGCAGTTCTTCTTTATGCGTGCCTACGCCTTTGGTAAAAAATACTTTTGTGGGGACCATCTTGCCTGACTGCGTCAGCTGCTGACCATTCATCAGTTATTCTTGGGTCGCTGCAGGCGCGGCAGGAACTTCAGGAACTATGACATCCACCCAGCTCGCTATAAGTTTTCCAGCGTCATTGGTATAATAACCGACTTCCGCTTTATCGCCTTGTTTTATATCCGCCAGCTTTATGTCTTCTATGCCTTTCCAGAGTATGGTTTCGCCGTCCACTACGCTAAAAACCTTTTCTACGCCGTCCGCGGCTTTTATGGTTACGGAACCCGCCGTCGCATCCAAAGCGGTAATATCGCCTGTGACAACTCCCTCTCCCACCCCTTCTTCCGCCGGGATCATTTCTTCGTCCATCATCTCGCCCTCTGTAACGGGCGCTGCCTCTGTATCAGACGCGGATGTGTCTGCCGGTACCGCGGCGTCTTCGCTGAACACATAAGCCGGCAATAGTGCCAACGCTCCGAGTAAAAATACCGTCATTACCAATTTCTTGATCATACCCTTCTCCTCCTTTTGACTTTCAGATATATGAATAAAGTAAATTATAGCATAAAAAACTTTTTTTGCAATACAATATATTATTTCAAAATATATAGGTTAAAAACTTATATATCAGCTTGGCGGTCAAAAAATCAGGCGCCGCATTGCCCGCCACAGGGGCCAGTTCTACCGCGTCGAATCCTATGATCTTCTTTTTTTCCGAGAGCCTTTTTAATAGTGCCAGCGTCTCATACCAGCCTAAGCCCCCGGGCTCAGGCGTGCCTACGCTTGGCATTATGGAAGGGTCCAGCGCATCCATATCTATGGTAACATAAACCTTTTCTTTTTTTATGGCTCCTATTACGCTGTCGAGCCAGCCCTGGTCCCTGACCATGTCTTTCATGAGAAATGTCGTTACGTTCTCGAGGCGCAGTCCGGATTCTTCCTTTGAAAGGCTCCGTATGCCTGCCTGGACAATGTCCGTAACCTCGGCTATCCGCCTGGCGACACAGCCGTGGCTGTATTTCCATCCCTGGAAGACATCCTTCATATCGCTATGCGCGTCAAGCTGTAAAACCGAAAAATCCCCGGTCTTTTTCTTGCAGGCATTTACAGCTCCCAGAGTTATGGAATGTTCCCCCCCTATTATTACGGGGAACTTGCCTGCTTCCAGTATGGAAGTTGTTTTCTCCTCTACCTTTTCTATGATGGCTTCGGGAGGAAGTTTCGACGATCTTATCTCTTCGGCGGTATGGATGCCGGACAAAAAAACCTCTTTTCCGGTTTCCTCGTCATATGTCTCAAGGTACCTTGACGCGTCTATTATCGCCCTTGGACCGTCTATCGCACCGTGCCCGTACGAGGTTGTCAGGTCGTATGCCACAGGCAGCACCACTATCCCGGAATTTTCCCATGAGGAAAATTTTTCTTCCAGGCCGCAGAATCTTAAATCCGGTCTATTCTTTTTTTTCAGCATAAGATGTTATGAATACATATTCCAGCGCGCCTTGACCGGTATTTTTTACGTCGTGGAGCGTATAAGGCGGTATATATAAAACCATATCTTTCTCTATTTCAGCGGTATCTTTTTTATCTATATTCACCCTGCCTGAGCCATTGAGTATGACAAGCGCCTCCTCGAACTCATTCGTAGAGTGTTCGCCTATTTCTTCGCCGGGCTTCAATATAACATGCCCCGCCTTAATGCCGCTGGTCCCGGAATCTTTATTGAAAAGCCTCTGATACTTTGAGCCGGGAACCAATTTAATTATCTTTACTTTGGAAAGATCCGCCATTTTTATCTAATGCTTTCGAGGATATCCTTATTCCAGTTGAATTTTTTTCTCCTGCGGGCCTTGTAGAACTTTTCCTGGAACGCGTATGAATAAACAAGCGGCATGCTTACGCTCGGTTCCACGAATGCCATGGCGTAATCGGCGTCGTTGTTGATCTTGCCCCATGACGTGGCCTCTTTTAAGGTACTGCCGCTCAGTCCTCCCCAGTGAGGCACATCCACGGTAAGCTGGAAGGCGTATGAATGCCCGCCCGTATCTTTATTGAAAATATACCCCATAACGACGGCGTCATTTATGTAATTCTTCGGGACCCCGCCCGCGATATATATGGCCGCTGTCTTTTTCGAGCGCACTATGGTCTGCGTTATCTCGTAATTATCCTGTATGGAATCGATATGCACGCCCGGTAATTTATTTTCTTTGCACCTGTGGTAATGCCCGGTAAGGCCGATACCTATCGAACTGTCGTTCAGGGCAGGCACGAAAACAGGCACGCCGTACTTATAAGCGGTCCGTACAATGGAATTTTCGTCGCTTAAGCGCGAACCGAGCCCGGCTACAAACTCCCTGGAAGAATAATTGCCAGGTTCCATGGTATCCGCGACGCGTCCTATCCAGTTATCCGTATCCCAGAACTTTTCATCGTCCACATATGTATCATATATCCTGTCTATATATAGTTTATCCAATACCCTGTCATCCGCGTCGGGATTACCCACATAATGCTTATAACCTCTTGCCTGGTATATGTCCTGGTATATTATCGCTCCGGTGGAAACAACCACGTCCACCATCCTGAACTTTATCATATTCCTTATAATATCCCTGAGGCCGGCTGCTATAAGCGGCCCTGCCAGGCCCAGGTATATGGTAGGCTGTTTCTTGTCCACAAGCATTTTCCTGAATACATTCGCGCATTGATAAATATTCCTGGCCTGTATGGAGCTGTTTTTGAAACTGCCTACGAGGCTTGATATCCTGGAGCCAGGCTCTATTTTTACAGGCTCCACAGGCAAAGATAATATCTTTTTTTTGAGGATCGCTCCTGATTTATTCAGTTTTTTTCTTGAATATTCTTTCATCATTTAACCGTATTATACCATAAACGCGCTTTTCCGCCAACGTCAAGAATATATCCGGAGCAGGTTGAGGCCTGTGGCGGGATCTATGTCTTTTGACGCCTTCACGCCTTTCAGCTCCAACACAATCGCCTCGATCACAAGAAAAACCTTCGAATCCCCGCGCACACAACCTGTGAAAACCTTTTTCTTCTTCCCCAAACTCGCGTGGATATGTATCTGCGGCCCTTTTTTATTTGTAAATATTGTGCCTATCCCGAATACCTCCCAGCCGTCCCTGAATTTTACCCAGTTCGGCTCAGGCGGTATCACTGTCTTCTTGGGCCCTGTTACCAGATCCCCTTCTCTCAACGCCCCCAGGAAAATCATGGCGGCGGCTTTTATCTTTTCTTTTTTCGCGATTTTTTCTATTTCTTTAAGAAAAATATCCTTATCGCTGAATTTGATCAAAAATACCCTGCCGAGCCTGCCCTTTGTATATTTCATCCAGCAATCTCCTTTATTCTATTACCTGTAATTACCAAATTGTAAATATACAGGGAAATCTATACCTCTTAAATGCGTCATAACCGTTTGGAGATCATCTTTTTTAGCTCCGCTGACCCTTATCTTATCTTCCTCGATCCTTGCCTGGACCTTCAGCTTCAGGTCTTTGATTATCTGCACCAGCTCTCTTGCCCTCTCTTTTGGTATGCCGTCCGTGATCTCCACTGTCTGTCGGAGATTGCCCTCGAAAGCCTTTTCAGGTTCCAGGTATTTGATGGATTTGAGCGAGATGCCCCTTTTAGATAATCTCATGCCGAGCGAGTCCCGGATACCGCGGAGTTTAAAATCATCTCCCGCGACCAGCGTTATCTTTTTTTCTTCCCTGTTATAATCTATGGAAAATTTCGCGCCCCTGAAATCATACCTGTTGGCAAGTTCCTTCTTCGCCTGGTTCACGGCATTGTCTATCTCCTGAAGATCCACCTTCGAAGTAATATCAAACGAAAAATCAGCCATCTCTCACCTCTTTTCTGTGATACATTATAACATTTTTTAATATAGTTTCTACAACTTTACAAATATCATGCAAAGCTATATAATAAAAATATGAACGCGCTTTTTAAGAAAGTTTTAATCTTATGCCTTTTATTTATGCCCGTGTGGGTATCCGCGGCGGAGATATCAAGGGCATTTATGCCTGAACACGAAAACGGCGAAGTTATTTATTTTGATAAAAAGACTTCGGAACGGCGTTCAGCGTCATCTTTTTTCACCGAACGCATATTGCGGGATAATCGCGTGATATATAAATACACGGCTAACGGCAAAGGCGATTATGACGAATACGAAGATGTAACTTTTGATATGGAGGCTGAGATGGAAGAGCGGGATGGATTTCTTTATCCCATCTACAGCTCTAATTCAATTAAAGACAAAAACGGCGATTTGATCGTAAAGCATGAAAAAACTTTTGATTATAGCGGGCGGAGGATACAATACATTATCCTCGATACCGGAGGAGATATTATTAAAAAAGCCGTATTTCCAATAAAAGGCAAGACTGTTGACGGCCCCACCCTGATACATTTTTTAAAGACATTCGCCGCTCATCGAAACGAAAAAGAATACAGGGCTTTCTATCTGATATCGGATAGGGCGCATTTATACAGGGTTAATGTCCGGGATATGGGCGTTGAAACGCTGGAACTAGCCGGTGGAAAGATAGAAGCGATAAAATTGAGGCTCATACCTGATCTGGGCCTCCTGACCGGCATAGCTAAATCCATGGTACCCCCTACCTTTATATGGTTCACCGCCCAGGAGCCCTATGACTGGCTCCAATATGAGGGCCTGGAGACAGACATCGGTTCGACGCACGTCTTAATCCGTAAATCTAAAAAAATGAAATAGCCGGGATTAATTATAAATCAGTCCTTCTGCTATCCAAACCTGCGTACTTATTGTAAGGCATTTCAAGTTCCCACCACCATTTATCTTTTTCACATATCAATTTATATCCCAGCCTGCGGTATAAATTATTAAGGCGTTCTATAGTGTTTCTATGCATAGGGAGTTCAGTGTCGCTCGCGAATAGTTGACTGCCGGCTGGCGCGCGGATCCTGTTGAAACCGCGTTGTACGGCATAAGCGTAGAAGGCCTCCGCGCTTATCTCTTCAGCAGAACTTACAGGACCTATTTTTTCCCGGATACCTTTAGGGAACCTGCTGTCAATACGAAGCCATCCCTGCAGCATATCCACCTGAGCCGTGCCGTCCCCGCTAATAAGTTCAAATTCCACTGAACTCAAAAGCACCGGTCCTTTGGACCCATATTTAGTTCTAATATATTGCGATAATTCACGGCATAACGGCATATCTGTCAACCATACATAAAAACCTTCTTTTCGGGAACCAAGATCGGCGCTGGTAAACGCTAATTGAGATTTTTTCAATTCATGCTTTAATCTTAAATTATTCAGTCTAAGCGGAGCGCCTCCGGCAGATTCCTCTTCTACAACTATATCATCCCTTAATAACCTATTAATGCCCCCGAAATTATACGCGGAATCCACTACATTGATATCTCTAAGCTTTGAAACAATAAATTTTGTAATATCACGGGCTGAATAATCCGGCATCTTCCCCTGGATCGCGCCTAATATTTCTCCCGACATTCGGTCCTGCTCTGTTATCTTAACAAGTTTGTCGAGTAACGGCGATCCCGAGGCCAGGTCCAGATGTTTTTGCCTATAGTAAACCGACCACAATATATCCACCACATGCCGGTGCATACCTGTACTGCTAAACCCGCTTTGCGTCAAAACAAGTTCCCTGAACCAGGCAGGGAACGTCTCCATCCGAACTTCTCCGTCCAGAGCTTTGTAATAAAGCAGATCGGCTATCGAAGTTATGGAAAGTTTGCGGTCCAATGCCTCATCGATAAGTTCCCATCTTGCCGGATCCAACAGATGCCTTCCCATCATAGACAGCGCTTCATCGCGCTGTTGTCCAAATCTAGCGGCAATAAAATCATATACCTTTCGAATATCCGTATCCGGAGGCGATGTATTCTCTATGGCTGACGCGAGTTCCATATCCTCCACATACAAAACAGCTCTTTTTATTATATCCTTCTTAACAGCTTCCCATCTTACCGTATTTATCAGGAAATATCCCGTGATAGTCGTGCCGAAAGATTTCTTGTTCGAGCTCTTCCATGATCCATTGGAAAGCTGGCTGCTGCCCGGTATGTGAATCGTGGAAAAATCTGTATAAAATTTTGTTGCGGCTGGTAAGCCAAGGCCTTCTCTTCCTCCTTTGCCCGGGCTCTTTTCCAATTCAAGCGCTGTTTCTATTGATACCCGGTTGCCGCTTCTATCTATAAAGCCCGGGCCATTATCAATAACCGATATTTCCGAATACATGTCGCCCGTATCTAAAACTATTTTTTGTTTTATGATCAGGCCTACCCCTTCTTTGACATGCTGATAAATATTATCTAAAGTATGCTCTAAAAACGCGCGCTCGTCATTAGTGTGCTCAAAATTTATTTTGGACAGATATTCTGTCAATCTGTCCTGTTTGACCAGTGAAGATAAGATAATGTCCACAGCAATATCTTTTTCTTTCATTTCCGGACCTGCCGCGACAAAAACTTCAATATTATCCATGGCCTTAAGCCTTTTTACTATCTCATTGAATCCTGCCCAATCCTGAGATAACATAGATAGTTCCGCTTCCATTTTTAACCGATCTGCCTCGCTGAAACGCTCGAAGATTTTGGTTATCCTATCATAACTGTTGATCGGCACTCTGAGATTTTCCTCGGCAGGCGCAAAACACGGATAAGCGCAGGAAAAAATCGATATAAAACCTGCTATTAATAATGTCTTCATGGAATTATGGTTTATTTTGATCTTCATAAGAATTTACTATCGCGGCGTTCTTTAATGCCATAAGACGCGCGCATCTTTAAATATTGGTTTTTATTCCCCTGGCAGCGATCACGTTATCATGCAGCTTTTCGAAAAGATCTTCTCCGGGTTTCAACAATAGAAGATAATGCTTAAAGCTGCCTACGCTTTCCGGATATAATTTATGCGTAACCGGTACAATATTTTTTCTGGGGATCCCGAGGCTATTGCATATACTTATGAAATTATTATAACTGGCTGCATTATTTTCTTTTACGCCCACCTCATAAGCTTCGTACTTGTTTTCTATCAGATAGGCCAACGCCGCCATTCTAAGCTTGGTGCCTACCCCCAGTTCTCTGTATTTTTTTAATACAAAGTCTTCCCCGAACACCACTTTTATCCCAAATTCCGGAACATAGTGCGGTTTATCTAGCACCCTTATTCCCAGTATTTTACCGGATACGCCCCTCGCGACAAAAACAGACAGTAAAACCTTTTCAGTTTCTTTTTTATAGATATCCATCTCTATATCTTTTGTCATATCGCTAAGATATACCGTGGAATCGGCGTCCTCTTGTTCCCGCTCCGGGATATCATACAACTCCTTTACCAGGCGTGAATAATCGGAAAAAGATGCCATTTCCACGGAGACATCCGAGGTTTCCGCCGCGATGTTTATATTGTCTTCGGTTTTATTTAAAAAATCTTCCTTGCCGCTTTCTATTTTTTCCATATCATCCGCGTATCGTTCTGCGGAGTACGCGTTATCTATGGCCTGCTGTATTTTATCCCGGTATGCGGAAAATTCTTCGACAACAACCTGTTTCGCGTTTTCAGGGATAAACCGGCCTGCGGCGAAATCTATAGATATAGCTTTATTGTCTGCGGACAGGATAAGATAACTATGTGCAATACTCCCTGTCCGGTTATCATAATGCCTATAAAGAGATGCGGTTAGGCCTATCTTATTGGCCGCCCTGGAAAAACACTGCTCAATATTCACGCTCAGATCAGCTGCCGGATATCCCTCTCCGTGAGAATTTAAATTGAGAAATGAATCCCTGTCATTTTTTAAAATCGAGAGTTTAATTTCCCTTTTTCTTATCCTTGTTATAGTATTATACATATTTTGTGTATTTTTGATACCGAACCTCTTCCGGATATTTTCTATGCCGATTTCGCCTTTTTCGAGCGGCATAAGCGCCTTTGAAAAAACTTTTTCCAGGTCTATGTATAATTTACTGAGTTCTTTTTCAAGCCGCCCTATATTTTCTTTTATGACATCTGTATGTTTAGCTCTTAGCTCGAGTATCCTTTGGAAACGGTCTGAAACCTGGGCTGTCCCCAGAGGAATACGTAAAAAAGCCTCTGATGAAGGCGGTAAACCCTTGTCTTCTGCCAAGATATTGGTAGAAATAAAAAGGGCCACCAGGATCAGGATTAATACTTTTTTAATCTTCGTCATAATTAGTCCAAAAAAATAGCCTTGTCCTTTTATTAAGGCTATATGGTTCAAATATCCGATATTTATATAATTATACCATATAAAACAGGCTATTTCAAGGTAACAAAAAAGCCATAATCTTTATCAGATTATGGCTTGTAAGTTTATGGCGGGGACGGACAGGGAACCATTCCCCATATCCCTAGTACATTATAAATACATGGGTTATATAAGTCAAGATCTGAAGTGTGCTAAAAATGTGCTATATGATATATCTTGGGTATATTGTTCTTTCGCACCCTCTCTCTGTTCTATCTTCAATAAATTGCCAACCTATTAATTCTTGGCACAAATCTGGCACACAAAATCTCAAAATTTGATCCAAAATAACTACGCAAGTATAAAAACTGAGGGTAACCAACTATCGGGATTTTAAGGACTTTTGGAGACTCTTAAGATTATTTGTAACCTTGTAAGAAATCATCCTTTTTTGACAAATACTCAACCACTCTCTCATTAGCGATCCGGTTCGGATGATAATCTATCGGATGAACTGTAAATTTCTTTAAAGAGTACCTGTTTGCAAAAGCAGGATAAGCATCTATACAGGGAATGTTATGCTTCTCACAGATATTTTTTAGGAGCTCGTGAACCTGAAGGAACGAATATCTTCCATAGATATCTTTATATAAAAGAGGGTAAATGACAACATAAAAATTAACGTTTCTTTCTTTTGCCACATTACTCATAGACACTAAAAATCCTATTGTCTTTTCAAATTCATCTGAGTTTATAGGATTAAAATACATATCTAAATAATTTTCAACTGTCAAATGAGTTTCTCTGCTAAGGATAAGCAAGTTTTCTATCAAGCGGTAGATATTGCTTTTTGATAATAACTTTGTTATGGAGTTGCGCGATCTTTTAACGTTTTCCAATTTAATATTCTGAAAATCTATTATATATTTTCTCCGGCTTTCAATCTCAGGACATACTAATATATCGTTGAGATTATAAAAATAGACTACTGCATCTATATCTTTTTCCCATTCAAACATATCTAAGGTGAGCGTAAAGAGTGACTCGATATTAGCCCCGTGCTCCCATAGTTTTTGAAATTGGCTTTGGTGAATTTTAACCCCAGTAAATACCCTAATGTATCTTCTTCTTTGACTCCCTCTCCGAAAACAAAAGAATCTCCTACTATAGCCACCTCACGTTCTCTGTCAGCAAAAAATCCCTCTCTCCTTTTTTGTCCATCATAAACAATGCAATAAGGGGTTTTATCAACAAGATATTCTATGGTGGGACTAAGCAGAATTTTTCGAAAGACTTCTCTATCTTTCGATATTCTTAAAGATATCGGAAAATAGCCTTTTGTATCGGATGAATAACAATTTCCATAGCCTTTGCTCGTTGTTGTCCAAACTTTTTTCTCATCCTTGGAAAGACTTGAAAAATTAAAAATAACTATTTCTATAATTAATAGGGCGACAAATAAAGAACAAACCGACATTACGATATTGTTTTTTACCCTAAAATCTGGCATTTTTAGACTTCAAAGTGTGCTGCGGTAAGAGTGAAAAAGCATAAAAAAATACCTAAAACATGCAAAACTTGAGTATCTTAGGTATATTGGCGGGGACGACGGGGATAAATTCCCCCTAATCCTCAACGCCATTATTTTTAATAAGTTACAGTTTTTATTATATAGCTTGTGTAGTGAAATGTATAATAAATTCATATTATTTCCTCCCAAACTGTTCTAAGCTTTTAGCCATACTTTTCTTAGCCGCATCTCCTACCCGTACATATCTTTCGGTAGTCCTGATATCAGTATGGCCCAAAAATTCTTTTATCTCATGAAGGCTGTGAGTTAGTCCTAATATACGGCCTGTGGTATGCCTTAATTCATGCATTCGCGACATCCCCTCTAATTGCGTCCCCCTGACTATCGCGATAATCCATCTTCTAAAACTCTTATCCTTAGGACTTATTGGGCTGTCATCTTTAAGAAATATTTTCCCATGTTTATGTTCCATTGATTTTAATATATCCAAAACATCTTGAGGCGCAGAAATTATCCTGGTTTTGGGCTTACGGTCTTTTTGAGTCCTGCCTTTCGGGATAAATCCTTTCTTTTTCCTTATAATTACAACTGCATTCTCAAAATCAACATCATCCCATTCAAGACTTATCATTTCTTTCCATCTAAGGCCAAGTTTTGCCGTGCAGTAGTAATGATTATAGTATTCCGGTCTTATAATTTTGCATCTTTCAAAGAATAATTCGAATTTTTCCGGCGTATCTAGGCTGACGATCGGCTTTTCATCTTCCACGCCTATATTATGCACATCCTTTACAGGGTTCTTTTTTAATAATTCCCACCTTATTGCCTGGTTAAATATAGTCTTTAATACCTTAATATGGTTATTTACTGTATTGTCCTTATGACCTGTTTCTTTAAGCCATATTTTGTATTCTTCAAAAAGCCTGATAAAAAATTCCTTAAGGCGCTGCATTCGCGGGTATTTCTCTTGAAGGAAGAGGTTAAAATCTTTTAACACGCCTTTGTATGTTTTTAGGGTCTCCTGGCTATGATTGGTTAAAACAAATTGTAGATAATCCTTAATGTAATCAGCATAATATGTGTCGCCTTCGCTAAGCCATCCGGCTTGGCTGGACCCTATGGCGTTTTTTCTTTCTCTAAGTGCCTTTTGAGCAGCGGATCTTGTGCTGTAGGAGGGAGCTTTAATCCTATAACCTGAGGCATAAGATGGGTCCGGCAGCGCAATAAACCAGCTGTTTCCTCTTTTGAATATATATCCTTTTTTCATCAGAACGCCGCTATTTTATGTCTTTCTATTACTGCCTCAACCTCTTTTTCCACAAAGAAATACTTGCTTTTCTTCCTGTTCTGTATTATCCGGGCAGGGATGATGCCGTCTTTAGCCCATTCAAGAACAGTTGAGTACTTCAAACCTGTCTTTACGCTAATTTCTTTTGGTGTTAGATAAGTCATTTTTACCTCCTCACTGAACAACTGGCTTGACAATTGTCAAGATTTTGAATAAAAAAATATTTTTATATAACCCCTTCTTTTTTTAGCAGCTTCAGATAGGCATTTGAGATATTTGACCTGCCTCTAAGCCACCTATTAAGCGTGCCATCAGGAATTCCGATCTTTTTCGCGAATTCCCACTGACGGAGGTTATGTTTTCGCATGTAGTCTTCGATCTTAGAAAGTATTTCCCTTTCCGTCATCTAAAATAAGTATACCCGATGTCTTGACAATTGTCAAGACAATTTTCTCTTAATCAGAAAGATTTGCTTTTTTCTATATACTGGGGTATAATTTCAGGAAAGAGCGATGGAAAACTTATCTATTTCATCATATAAGACTGTTTATACTACCGGATATGAAGGAAGAAAGATAGAAGAATTCATAGAATATCTTAATGCCTATAATATCCAGAGAATAGTCGATGTCAGAGAAATTCCATTGAGCCGTAAAAAAGGTTTTTCTAAAAGCGTTTTACGACAGCGCCTGGCAGACAATGACATTGATTACATTCATATAAAAGCACTTGGAAGTCCTTCGTATTTACGAAAGAAGGTTTATCAAGATAAAGACTTTGACTATTTTTTTGAGAAGTATGGGGAACACTTAGAGACTTGCAGTAAAGAGTTGGAGGAGTTATACGAGATCGTAAATGAAAAGCTATCCTGCCTTTTATGTTTCGAGAAAGAATATACCAATTGTCATCGTAGCGCAGTTGCTAATAGAGTCAGCAGAATAAATGGCATTTCTTTCGAGGTAAAGCATATCTAATAGTTTTCTATGAACGGACAAACAAAGCGTATATTAGTCACCGTCAAGGCATATCCTAATCCGAGTAAAAAATATGGAGAAACCATATGCGTTGCAGGCATTGATCTTGATACGAAAAGTTGGATTAGACTTTATCCTATACCTTTCAGAGATTTAGATGAAAGCCAAAAGTTCAAGAAATATACAATAATAGAAGTTAAAACCATTAGGCCGAAAGATGATAAGCGGCCTGAAAGTTTTAGGGCAGATGCCGGGAGTATCAAGAAAATAGATTATCTTGATACTACTGATAAATGGGAAAAAAGAAAAAACATTGTTTTAACAACTGTTGAAAAGTCATTCTGTGAAATAGTAAAACAAAATACGGATAGTAAGAAATCTCTCGGAATGTTCAAACCTAAGAATATTGATTTCGTCTCTTGCAAAGCAAAGCCCAAAGATGAAGCAGCAAGAGAGGCTTGCTATGCGCAATTATCATTTTTTGATAAAAAGAAGCAAGCCATCGAACTAATACCATTTGAATTTAGATATAAATTTTTCTGTGAAGGTGAATCTTCTTGCCCAGGTCATGATCTGATGATAATTGATTGGGAGATTGGGCAATCATATCGGGAGTGGAGGCATAAGTATAAACCTGAAGAACACTTACTTGAGATGATACGTAAAAGATGGCTCGAGTTGATATGTGCCACAAAGAATGATGTTTATTTCTATGTAGGTAATACGCACCGTTTCCCTTCGACCTTTATGGTACTGGGCGTTTTTTATCCTCCGAAATTAAGTTAACCTTTGGTTTTTATATAATAATTAATAAAATGAACTGTACCGGGCGCTCTTTAAAAGAGCACCCGGTAGTAGTTTTTCTTCCTATTTTGATAATCTTTTATATATTGAAGTTATCTGAATTAAGGAAGAATAGCAGGCTTTTTTCTTACCCATAACATTAGGATTTCTATCAGCTATCTCTTGATAAATTGATTTGACAGACTTAATCAGCTCTTTTTCGCTAAATGAATTGGGTAGTTTAATTGTCCATCCTTCATTCGTCTTTTTAGCAAAAACTGATAAAGCAGCTAGGATCGGAAAAACTATACCATCCGGCACTTCTTTGATAGTGCTACCTTCGCGTTTAATTGAATGTAGCCCAGTACCTGCAAATCCCTGATGAGTTTTCCATTTGCTGTATAGCTCCCATGCTATTGCGGAAATATCTAGATAAAATTGATAAAGTTCTAGGTATTTATGATGCTCAGGGTCTTCTTTTTTCTTTGCTTTCAAGTAAATTTCCTGAAATTCTTTTAAACATTTTGCTTTCATGCTATAAGTATAAACTTTATTAATATCTTCCTTTTTAACCCATAATTCTTCCGGTATAAGAGCCGCGATTACTTGAAGAAGCCTTTCTGTTTTAATATAATCTTCCGATAATTTAGTTTCAGACTTCTGTAATTGCGTACCAGGTGATTTAACTTGAAAACTTTGCTCAAGTTCATCTAAGTATCCTCTGCGTCCGACAATAGATAGTGTCATAACGTCATTTTGAAAATTTCTAGCAATAGAAATTTCAGCAATCAAGTCGTCGTCATTGGTAACGACAATTTCAAACTTGACATGACAAGAAAATTCCTGAGCCTTTAACTCTTCGCTATTATCTTTGAAAAAATCAGAAACAATACCCTGGGTTTGTGCACCATTAATAATACTTGGATTTTTTAATAGCAACGTTTTTTCATTTTCATCAATAGTGCATTCACGAGCTACAATAACAACCCCTCCGTTTAGAACAGAAAAATTTTCTGGATTGTCTGATATTGTTGAACGAATGGCTCGATGCACCTGAGAAGGAACTTTTTTCTTTTTGCCTTCCGCTCCTATAAGATAACCACGAACATCTTCATCCGTTGGTATGTCTATAATAGAAGATACGGGAGCGTGTCCTACATAAATCTTGCGACAATTATTATTGTCGTCCGGACAACTTATGTTTCTTACGTTGTAGAAAGGAAAATGAACTACTTCGCGCTGACGCGCAGACTGGCCCTGCATAAAGCACCTCCTTTTAATTGTACGACCATCCACTCAAGTCCTCTAGCACCCTGCTAGGGAAGGATGTGTCGACTAAGCTGAATTATATGCAACAATTTATTTCTTGTCAACTATTATTTTATTAAAAAAATTTCATAATCCAGTAGTACTCAGATATTTTAATTCTGATGGCATTGTTGTCTTTAATTCGCCGAATCCTTAAAATCCATGCTTTAGGTAACCAGACTTTATTGCCATCAAACATGATTAAAATAGCTTTCCGGGTCTCTTTGAGAAGAAAGGCGTTTATCCAGAAGCATGTTTTTGGATATATTAGGTTCTTGAGTCTAAAATCCATAGTTAAAGAAGGCCTTTACTCTTTAAAAAAACTCTATCTTGCTCTGACATGCCTTGAAATATTTTGATAGGTATTTTATCTTTATTATTTTCATAACTCTTATATATAGACTGGACAATATGTCCATACCTCTGTTTATTTCTGTCCAGTCCTGTTTGCTTTTTGTCCACTCTCTCTGGCGCAAGAACACTGTCTAATATAAGGTATTGAGTAGGTTCCTGGCCTTTGCCGCTTACAAAGTCAATAACGCCCTTTTCTTGCAGAGTGAGTCGCGATCTTTGGAGCATTTTGCGGTTTATGCCCAAGTCACTAAGGATTACTTTGTCTTTCCAGGTAAATATGTTGCCAAATCTAGAATAGAGGCCGCGGAGATAGATTAATAGAAGCATGGGGACTTTATTGATTTTTCTTTTACGGCAGGTGGTGAAGAAGTCGTAATGGAGGTATTGGTAGTTCATGATAATACCTCCCTGTATAGTAAGTGTATAGTGAATGTATAGTGGAATTTGACAGATTTGATGAAATTAGTGGAGATGGCGGAGATAATAGAAAAGGCGTAATTCCATATTTTATTAGGAATTACGCCTAATTTATTACAACTAACAAAGTTAGTTAAAAGTACTGGCGGGGACGACGGGGGTCGAACCCGCGACCTCCAGATCGACAATCTGGCGTTCTATCCAACTGAACTACGTCCCCTGAAATTTTTTTGAAGAAAAAATTTTATCCCGAGCCGCCCTTATCTATACTTATGCGGCGAGGGAAACAACCTATCAATCTTAACTTATTTATACGAGATAATTTCTTAATTTCTATCTCTCGTTTTCTTACCGAAGATTCGTTGTTAAAAACCTCACTATACACTACTTTAACTGGCTTTCTTGATCTGGTATATTTACAAGCTCTGCCTTGATTATGTCTTTTTAGCCGTTGTTTTAAATCAGTTGTTATGCCTGTATACAAAGAACCATCAGCGCATTTCAATATATACAAAATCCACTGAGTCATAATAAAATCTGCCCCTCGCAACTATTTACCAAATATCAGGGTTGCTCGGGACGAATTTTACTTCGTAAAATTCGGTGGGCGATACAGGGCTCGAACCTGTGAAACCTCTTCGGTGTAAACGAAGCGCTCTGCCAACTGAGCTAATCGCCCTTTTTAAAGCGCCTCTTAATATACTATACGAGCCTGCATTTTGCAAGTACTTCTTTTGTATCTGCTTACTGTACTTTACCTATTGCCATCAGCGTAAATACCATCGTGAATATAGCGACTGTCTCGATTATACCGAGTACCATGAGATAGTTTCCAAAGCCTTTCCCTGTCTCGCCCATCGCGTCGGAAGCAGACGCCGCGGCCTTTCCCTGGAACCACGCCGAAAAACCTATTGCCGCGCCCGAAAGCATACCCAGCGCGCTCAATATTCCGAGGTTCTGCACGGTTTTACTCGCGTCTATAAGAGCGTTCATCACTATCATGCCGTATATGGTCTGCGTAAGGGGCGCGCCCACGAATGACAG
Organism: Candidatus Omnitrophota bacterium; assembly: GCA_041653835.1. GTDB lineage: Bacteria > Omnitrophota > Gorgyraeia > Gorgyraeales > Gorgyraeaceae > UBA10183. Next base: position 25,724 of record JBAZEP010000006.1, on the reverse strand, counting down.
GAATATAAAAGGCGCGGGTTTATTCTGCGCGAAACATTTTTTCCAGGCCCCTATGGCTGCCATGCCTGCCGCTCCTGTTCCTGCCGCCGAGCCTATTGCTGAAAAGGCGAGCGCCGCGCCCGCTATCCCGATATCTTTGAATTGAACCAATGTGTTTCCGTCCATAAATTCTCCTCTCGTTTTATTGCTTCACCTTAAAAGGGCTGTATTCCGTGCCTGACCATTCCATATCCAGATGGCCTGAAAACTCCAGGACATTCAGCCTGACCCCATGGACAAGTATCGATAATATTCCCATCGCTAAATTCAATGAATGCCCGGCAAAAAGCACAAATCCGCTTAATAGACAGCTCGAAACACTTCCACAGCCGATCCCGGAGGCTATCTGGTTAAACGCGTTCGCTATTGCCACGCCTGCCAGTCCTACGGCGAAAAGCCTTATATAAGATACCGTATCCGCGAAGCTATTCACTACTTTCAGCAGATAATCCCCTAAGCCGGAACCAATGCCCGCTAATATATTCTTCGCCGGGCTTGTGAATAAAATAATAAGGCATGACCCTGCTATAAACAGCCATTTTCCAAAACCCGGGTATTCAAAACCCAGTATCAATGTCTTTGCCAGGAAATATACCGACCATAAAACACATATCCATCCGGCATCGCTCAATATTTTCAGCGAAGGGAATCTCCTTAAAATTTTCCAGGCATGCGCCAGGCTGAGCTGGACAGCGCCTATCAGGAAACAGAACGCCTGGACATTGGTATTGTCGGCGAAATAGGGTACCATCGGCCTCATCCATGGGTGAGGCCCGAAGAATATCCCTGTCATAAGCCCCCACGCGATAGCGCAGGAGCTGAGCACATATATCAGGAAAAATATTGATTTATCTTTTACCGCCTTTGCCTTTTTTTGCGCAATAAGGGCCAGGAGAAAGTATATCATGCCGTAACCCGCGTCGCCTATGAGCATCCCGAAGAAAATAGAGAAAAATACCAGGAAATGCAGGCTTATATCGACCTCTTTATATCCGGGTATGGTTTTTATGATATTGAACATCGGCTTTATTATTTCCACCCATTTAGGATTCTTTATCAGCGTAGGCGGCACGTCATTCTCCAGAGGATCGGCGATAACAATCCCCCATTTTTCCATCGAGGCGGCGGTTTCAATGACATTGATTTTATCAGCGGGAGAATACCCTTTTATATACGACAATTTTTCGAACCTGCCCGAACCTTCGCGCACTTCGTTAAATTCGATGACCGATTTTAAATAATTTTCATGATCGCGCAGGCTGTTTTTATGGCCCGCTATCTCTGAAAGTCTTTTTTCTATCAAACCGAACCTTTCCTCGATTTTTTTCTCTTTAAAAACCATCTCTCCCACGCTCATCCCAGGCAGGTTGAGCGTCTCAAAAGGCAATTCCACTTCTTTCTTTGAAATAACAGCGCAATAAACGATATTCCCCTTCCTGAACATCTCTTCCATTGCAACGCCTTCTGGAATTTTCCCGAGTTCCCTGACATTGATCTTGCACAATTTAACCCAGACATTTTTATCTTCCATATCCTCGATAATATCCGGGTCGAAATCACCCCACTCCTTCCATTCTTCTATGCCGCTCTTCAGTATCTGCAGTTCTTCTGCCAGAGTTTCTTTTTCATCCAGGAGAGCGGATATCTCGTCTGCTAGAGAATCTGCCTTATCTCTGTCCGCTGCGCCCTGGTTTTTTATATCCGGCAAAACCGCTATGGCTTTTGAAATTCGGCTCAATCTTTCTTTGAGCGCCGCAATATTACCCCCGGATGGCGCGTTCTCGTGCTCCACGTGCAAAAGCCCGAGCTTCCTCACAGACTCGAGCGCAGACTCCATATCTTTTGACTGCGTAATCAAGATTATTTTTTTCATCTTAACTATCATGCCGGGACCGCCTCTAAGCTCATTTTTTCAATCTTTTTTTTCGCCATTTTGGACCTGCCCACAGCCCCTGCCTGCTGGTCGCCCAGATATATCCTTATCCGTCTTATGTTATCGCTCGACTCCGGGATCTTTACTTTTTCAAAAAGGTTTACGCGCTGGTTAGTTATCCTGAGCTCTTCACCCAGGATCCTCAACTGTTCGCTCAATATCTTTTTTTCTTCCAATAACGCCACAAATTTTCTTACTTCTATTATCGCGTTATCAACCCATAAAGGCGCCGCGAATAGATCATAATCAACATCCGCAAATTCTATGCCCTCAAATACAGGTATATCCACGCCCGCGATATTAAAGCTGGAAACAACAATATTTTTTGGCGTTATATTGCTGTCTACATAATCCGGCTTCTCTTCCAGGAGATCGGCCCACTCGTTTATCTCGCCTTCAAGCGCGTCCAATTCCTGGTTCTTCAGGGCAAGCCTTTCGTGCGAACGCTGCATCTCTAATTGCATCTGCTGTTTCTTGAGCTGGAGTATAGGCAGATAACGCTCAAACCTTTTCAGGGCGTCGCGCTGTCTCTTAAGTTCGCCTTTTGTAAATTTAATTTTCGCCATTCTTTTTTGGCCAGAATTCGCTTACGAGTTCCGTTTTCATGCCTATTTCGCCTGGCTCGAAATTTTCAGACAGGATCTTCCAGCCCATATCAAGCGCCTTTTCGAGGGGAATATCCACCGAGAGATTCATCATGTTATCCTCGAACGAACGGCCGTATTTAAGGAGTTTTTTGTCCCATCCGCTCATATGAAAACCCATTGCCTGCTTCTCGAGGGTTTCCCTGTAATCGCTGAAAAGTTGTATCATCCTGTCCATTATGGCGCGGTGGTCTTTTCTGGTCTTTCCGTTCACAAGTTGTTTCAAGCGGCTCAATGACCCGAACGGCTCGATGGAGCTATTCCTCAGGTAGAATTGTCCTTCTGTTATATACCCTGTATTATCCGGCACAGGATGGGTCACGTCATCCCCTGGCATTGTGGTTACCGCGAGTATGGTTATAGAGCCTGCTGTATCGAAATCAACTGCTTTTTCATAGCGGCTCGCGAGCTGGCTGTATAGATCCCCGGGATATCCCCTGTTGGAAGGTATCTGTTCCATGGTAATAGATATCTCTTTCAAGGCATCGCAGAAATTAGTCATGTCAGTCAAAAGCACAAGCACGCGCTTTCCTTCCAGCGCGAATTGCTCGGCGCACGCCAGGCTCAGATCAGGCACAAGCAGGCACTCTACTGTCGGGTCCTGGGCGGTATGCACGAAAAATATCGCCCTGGGCAGAGACCCATTCTTCTCCAGGGTGTCCCTGAAGAAAAGATAGTCGTCGTATTTCAGCCCCATGCCGCCAAGGATTATTATATCTACTTCCGCCTGCATGGCTATGCGCGCCAGGAGTTCGTTATAAGGTTCGCCCGGCACCGAGAATATAGGAAGTTTCTGGGATTCCACGAGAGAGTTGAACACGTCTATCATAGGGATGCCGGTCCGGATCATTTTTCTTGGTATGATCCTTTTAGCGGGGTTTACGGACGGCCCGCCTATCTCTATCATATTCTCCTCGAGCGCTGGGCCGTTATCCCTGGGAAGGCCCGCCCCGTTGAATAAACGCCCCAAAAGATTTTCCGTGAACGACACCCTCATGGGGTGACCTAAAAACCTTATCTTGTCTTCTGTTGAAATGCCGCGGCTCCCGGCAAATACCTGGAGATACACTTTTTCCCCGCTTATCCTTATTACCTGGGCGAGCGACTTACCGGCCCTGGAAGATATCTCGGCGAGATGGCCGTAACCCACGTCTCTTGCCTCTACAGTGATGACATTACCCGCTATCTGGATTATGCGGTTATATATTTTTTGCATGTTTCTTTTATCTCTTTTCCTTTTTTGGAAAAAATATCCGACTGCCATTCGGATGAATTCCATTCAATAAACGCCTGCCTGAGGTCCTGGAAAAATTTCCTGGCGCTGTCTTTATTGTCAAAAGTAAACCTCGACTCTGTTATTTCATGCAAGGCATGGAATACATGCTTCTGCCTGTCTTCTATGGTAGAGGCGTCAACTTCGTCAAAGGCGTTCTGCTGGAGATACACGTCGTCTATGAATTCGCCTTTCAGAAAAGCTATAAAATCCGCGAGGGGAGTACCTTCTTCTCCCACTACCTTCATCATCTGTTTTACCTCGTAACTCTTTTTTAAAACAGACTGGGCGCTCTTGACTTCCTTAATGTCTATGAAACTGGTATATTTACTCCAGCTTTCGAGCGGGTCTATAGCGGGATATCTCCTCGCGTCCGACCTCTCGCGCGAAAGCCCATGGAACGCGCCCACAACCTTGAGCGTAGCCTGCGTAACAGGCTCCTCGAAATTCCCTCCGGCAGGGCTGACTGTGCCGCCTATTGTCACAGACCCTAAACTCCCGTCATGCAATCTCACTAGGCCTGCCCTTTCATAGAAAGAGGCTATCCTGTTCTCGAGATACGCGGGGAATGCCTCTTCCCCTGGTATCTCTTCCAGCCTCCCTGACATCTCACGCATCGCCTGCGCCCATCTCGAAGTGGAATCCGCGAGCAAAAGCACATTCAACCCCATCTGCCGGTAATATTCCGCGATCGTAACAGCCGTGTAAACGCTTGACTCCCTGGCGCTCACTGGCATTGAACTGGTATTGCAGATAATTACTGTGCGCTCTATGAGGCTTTTCTTTGTCCTGGGATCGACAAGATGCGGGAATTCCCTCAATGTCTCCACGACCTCGCCCGCTCTTTCCCCGCACGCCGCTATGATCACTATATCTATCTCGGCGTGCTTACTGATCAGTTGCTGCAACACTGTCTTGCCTGACCCGAAAGGCCCCGGCACGCAATAAGTCCCGCCCAGCGCCACAGGCATTAATGTATCTATGATCCTTATCTTTGTTACGAGAGGCTTCGAAGGCTTTAATTTTTCCGCGAAACCCGTTATAGGCACTTTTACCGGCCATGTCCGTGACATGGTAACAGTATAAATATTGCCGCGCTCGTCCTTCAATTGCGCCACAGGATATTTTATATTATACCTGCCTTTTGCGGCTATCTTCTCCACCACAGCGGAGCCTTTTAAAATAAAAGGCGCCATTATCCAATGTTCGAAAATACCCTCCTGCGTAGATCCCAATTTTTCGCCGGCCTTTAATTTTTGCCCGGCCTTCGCGATGGGCGTAAATTCCCATTCTTTTTTATTGTCCAGCGCCTCCAGGTACATGCCTCTTTTCAGGAAAAACCCGGTTTTTTCGGCCAGCTGGGGCAGCGGATTCTGCAATCCGTCGAATATCTGGCCCAAGAGGCCGGGCCCGAGTTCCACTGAAAGAAGTTCTCCCGTAAACTCCACCTTTTCCCCCAGGGTAAGTCCCTTGGTATCTTCGTATATCTGGACCTCCGCGATATTACCTCTCACGCGTATGACTTCGGATTTAAGCCGTTCCTCGTTGTGGATTATAAAAGCGACCTCGTTTTGCATGACATAGTCCTTGAACTCGACCGTCGCCATGTTCCCGTTTATGCCTGTCAGTATGCCTGTTCTTCCCGCGCTCATATTTTCCCTGTCAATTCTTCCAGAATTTTCATGCCGCCGCCCGAATCGATCCTGTCCCATCGTTCCAGTATCCTGAGTTGGATCCCGTACGCGGCAAGATAGTCTGTATCAAAATAATGCCCTCGTTTAATATCCTCTATTTTTTCCCATCTTATTTTATCAAGGTATTTTTCCGCGTCCATGGGAGAATCCTGGTTTACTGCCCAGTGCGCCATAGGCTCGGTAAAAGGGTTTGTTTCTTTTGTGCCGCGTAAATAATTGTCCGGATTTTTGCCCTTCTTTGCCGAGCGCAGCCTTACCAGTTCATTTCTGAGGCTTATATCGAAAATATTCCACTCTTTCGATAAGCCCACTGTGTTTTTTTCCAGGTTGGCCATATCACCCGCGCTAAGCTGTCTCCGGCATTCTTCCAGAAAATCTTTGTGCGAAAGCGGGGGCTTCATACCGAATTGCAGCATCGGGAGTCCCGCGATCAGGTAATAATAATTATTTTTCATTTGAGCAATTTGGCGATTTCGGGGTTAAGGTAAACACACAGCGTCTCCACAAGCGCCTCATCGCTGAAATCGAAGAACGACTTCCCTTTATCGAAACTTATGGAAAACCCCGCGTTTATATTCTCGGAAGGCCTGAACTCCACTCCTGAATAGATCTTATCTTTCAGCCTGGATATAAAAGCGCTTTTTATTTTTTCCAGGGCATCCTTACTGACCAGGACTTTTATGTCGCCTTCTTTGCCGTTCTTCTCCGCGTATTTATCTATCAGCTCCGCCAATATAACCGCTATCTCCTCGCTCGATAACGCCTTATTTATCTCGCCAGATACAATTTTATTAAGCATCTCTCTTATGTCTTCTTTCAAGCCAAGCAAAAGGTCTCTTGACGCCTGCTTGAGCCCTGCCTCCGCGCCTTTTTTGACCCTCTCCGCTTCAAGAACGGCTTTCCGTGTAATGTCGTCCGCCAGTTTTTTGGCGTCTTCGATAATTTTCGCCGCCTCTATCCTGGCCTTGTCCTCTATCGCCCTGGCCTTTCCCTCGGCTGATTTTATGCCTTCCTGGTTTATTTTTTCAAGAAGGCCCTTTAAATTTTCTGACATATCTCACCGCCTCTATATTTACTGCAGCTCTTTATACAGCCTCTCCGCTTCCTGGGGATTTTTCACTACAACCACGGGGCATGGCGATTCCCTGAATATCCTTTCGCCTTCGCTGTAAAACGCTTCTTTCCACGATAAAACCTCTTTCAGGTCTCCCATTACCAAAAGATCCGCGCCCAATTCTTTCGCCTTGGCGGCTATCTCGGTATGAACTTCTCCTTTTAAAATCACTGAATCGAATTCCACTTTTTTATTTTCCGCGAGCGCCCTTACCCTCTGCATAAAAAGCCTGGACTGCTGCTCCATGTCTATCTCGTATTCCCTAGCCTCGATCTCCACGAATATCCTGCTTTTCAATAATTCCTGCAACGTGTTCTCGTCTATAACATAGATGGCGGTCAATTTCACCTGGAGGAGTTTCGCGAGATATATCGCGTATTTCGCCGTAATTATTGAGGTTGGTCCTCCTGCGAGCGAGACAATTATCTGCTTCATTCTCTTATCCTCTCCTTGATGAGTTTCAACATTGAAAATGCCTCTCTTGAATCTTCGTCAAGCCTGTCACTTATATATTTCACGCTGTCTTCGTAAAAAGGCAGGTATATCTTCTCAAGCGCCTTTACCTTCCTTATAGTCTTCTGCACTTCTTTGGCAATCCTGATAAGCGCTATTTTTTTCTCAGCCAGCGACGCGATAACCTTCAAGACGTCTTTGAACTTTATTATCACCTCGTCCACATAGAAACTTACGTCGAGCGGGCTGTAGTAAGGCGGGTTCTCTGCCGTGTTCATGCTTATGACAGGCAGGCTTACGCCCATAACCCTTCTCTCCGAGATAGAAAGGCTTGTCTTGATGTTTATCGAGTAACTGATCTCTTCCAGCCTCTTTCTTCCCATCAATACAATCGTCTTGTCCACAATAGCGTATGCTTCCTGCAAAGCTTTATCCGCCTCGCGCTGGAGCCTGTCCACAATATGTATGATGGCGGTCAATTCGTTTATAAGTATCCTTCTTTTCTCGTCTAGAAGACTATGCCCTTCCTTCGTGAGGGATAATAATTTCTTGGACTTTAAAAGATTTGTTTTTGTTGCCGCTATATTGATTCTCATGTTTTCTTTTTATAATGTTTTTTAAGGTCTTCTTCGCGTATCCTGACGAGTTCCTCGGCCGGGACCACCGATATCACGTCCCACCCCAGGTCCAGCCCTTCTTCTAATGTCCTTCTTTCCATATACCCCTGACTGAGGAATTTTTTCTCGAAGTCTTCCCCGAACTTCAGGTAAAGTTTATCGAGCGCTGAAAGTTCTTCCTCTCCTATAATCGACGCGAGCGCCCGAACATCCTTCACGTGGGCGTAACACGCGAATAACTGCGAAGCGAGCGACGGATGGTCGTCCCGTGTAAGGCCTTTACCTATATTATCTTTCATGAGCCTTGATAGAGAAGGAAGCCCGGCTATGGGAGGATATATGCCCCTGTTATACATTTCCCTCTCAAGTACTATCTGGCCTTCAGTGATATAGCCTGTTAAATCCGGGATCGGATGGGTAATGTCGTCATTGGGCATTGTCAGGATAGGAAGCTGGGTTATAGAGCCTTTTACCCCTTTTACCATGCCCGCCCTTTCATATATGCTTGCCAGGTCGCTGTAAAGATACCCGGGATAACCTTTCCTGGCAGGTATCTCGCCTCTTATTGTGGAGACTTCCCTTAGCGCCTCGCAATAATTAGACATGTCCGTCATTATGACCAGGACGTGCATATTTTTCCGGAACGCCAGATATTCCGCGCAGCTGAGCGCGAGCCGCGGCGTAAGAAGCCTTTCTATCGAAGGGCTGTCAGCCAGGCTCAGGAACATGGCTACCCTCTCCAGGACCCCTGACTCCTCAAAACTTTTCTGGAAGAATCTCGCTGTGTCATATTTGACGCCCATGGCTACGAAGATTACGCAGAAACTCTCGCCTTTTACCTGCGCCTGGCGCGCGATCTGTGTGCCTATAAGGTCATGGGGCAGTCCGCTTCCAGAAAATATCGGGAGCTTCTGGCCCCTTACAAGCGTGTTCATCACGTCTATCGAGGATATACCTGTCTCTATTATATTTTCCGGATAATCCCTGGACACCGGGTTTATGGCGAGCCCGTTCACATTGAACATCTCGTCGTGGACAGGCCTTGGCATGCCGTCAAGGGGATTACCAAGTCCGTCGAAAACCCTTCCGAGAATCTCTTCGGATACGCCCATCATAAGCGGTTTTTCCTTGAAATTCACCCTGCAATTCTTTATCGCGAGGCCGCTTGTGCCGCCCAGCACCTCCACCACCGCGAAACCCTTTCCGACTTCGAGCGTGACTCCGAGCCTTGATTTTCCCTCGTCATCGACTATCTCCACTATCTCGTTATATCCGACATTATGGATATTGCGTATGACGAAGATAGGCCCTGTGATCTCTGTCAGGCCGCTATATTCCCTTAAATTATATTCTTTTCCCATTTAGAACTCCAATTCTCCGAGAGAGTGTTCGACTTCCGACGGAAGCTCCGCCAGTTTAGCCATATCCTCTTTTGATTCAGAATATTTATGCCTCATTCTTATGAGCTCCTGGTACGCCGAGCTGCCCCTTATCTCTTCTATGTTTACGCCTTTTTTGATCAGTTCATCGCTTTTTTCGTAAAATTTTATTATGGATTTCAACATTAAAAACTGCTTGCGGCTCGATGAATACGTGTCTATGTCATCGAAAGCGCTCTGCTGCAAGAACGTATTTTTGAACATGCTGCACGTCTCGAGTATAAGCCTTTGGCGGTGCGGCAGTACGTCCGGTCCCACAAGTTTCACGACCTGGAGCAGCCTCTGTTCTTTCTGCAGGAGTTCCATTATAGCGTACCTGGCGGAAAGCCAGTCTTTGTCCACATTTTTATGCCACCAGTCTTTTACGTCATCCAGGTATTCGGAATAGCTGTCTATCCAGCTTATGGACGGGTAATGCCTGGCGTTCGCGAGATCCCTGTCAAGCGCCCAGAAACAGCGTATAAATCTTTTCGTGTGGGATGTGACAGGCTCGGAAAAATCTCCGCCCGGCGGGGAAACAGAGGCGATGATAGTAATAGAGCCGTTATCGTTATTGAGCGTCCTGACGCGGCCCGCCCTTTCGTAAAACTCCGCGAGCCTTGACGGCAGGTAAGCCGGAAATCCTTCTTCCAAAGGCATCTCCTCAAGCCTTCCGGAAAGCTCCCTAAGTGCCTCCGCCCATCTTGATGTCGAGTCAGCCATAAGCGCCACGTTATAACCCATATCGCGATAATACTCCGCGAGCGTAATACCGGTATAAATACTGGCCTCTCTGGCGGCAACAGGCATATTGGATGTATTCGCGATAAATATCGTCCTTTCCATGATAGGCCTTTTAGTAGCGGGATCTATGAGTTTCGGAAAATTAAGCAGGATATCCGTCATCTCGTTCCCTCTTTCCCCGCATCCCACATATATCACGATATCAGCGTTGCTCCACTTGGCGATCTGGTGCTGTACAACGGTCTTTCCTGTCCCGAATCCCCCGGGCACCACAACGCACCCGCCCTTGCCGACAGGGAACAAGGTATCTATGACCCTCTGTCCTGTGATAAGAGGTTCGCTTATCGGGGTCCTTTCGCCATAAGGCCTTGGCCGCCTCACAGGCCATTTCTGATACATAAAGATCTCTTTTTCGGAATCTTTGTCGCTTACCACCGCTATTTTCTCATCAAGGGAATAGCCGCCTTCTGGCACAATCCACTTTACCGTGCCCTGTATACCCGGAGGCACAAGGATCCTGTGTTTTATCAGGAATGTCTCCTGGACCTCTCCTATGGCCTCCCCTTGCTTTACATGATCGCCCTGTTTTTTTAAAAGTCTGAGATCCCATTTCTTTTTCCTGTCCAGGGCAGGCACATGGACGCCTCTCGATATATAAAATCCTTCTTTTTCTTTTAATACCTCGAGGGGCCGCTGTATCCCGTCAAAAATATTCCCTAAGAGACCTGGCCCTAATTCCACATACAGCGGGAATCCCTGCGTATAAACAATATCCCCGGCCTTGAGGGATGTGGTGTCCTCATAGACCTGGATATATGCCTTGTCTTCTTTCAACCGCACGACCTCCCCTACCAGATGCTCATGGCCCACTTCCACCATATCCAGCATCCTTAAAAAAGACACCTCTTCCGCCTCGACAACAGGCCCCATGACCCTGTAAACCTTACCCGCGGCCTTTAGCATTTACGACACTCCCTTCAATAGCTCCATATATATTTCATCGCGCATCCTTTTGAACCTGGCGGAAAACGTGTTATCGTAGATAAGCCTGGAATCCTTTGAGCGCACAATGACCCCTATATCCTTAAAATCGCTTTTTTTAAACTGGATCGCGCTGTCTTTTATATTTTTCATGATATCGTCTTTTATTATTCTTTCATCCATCGTAGAATATAACACCTCTGCCTCGCCCCCGCCTATGACATCGATACCTTCTTTTATGGCCTTTTCCAAAAATGCCTTATAGCCGGGATTTTCCCTGAACTCTTCCGCCGCGAGCCTGACCTTTTCGAATACCGCTTCTATAAACCTGCCTTTTTCTTCAAGAAAAAGCTTTTTCTTCTCAAGATTCAGCGTGGAGAAGATTTTCTGCCTCGTCTTTTCTGTTCCCAGCTCGCTATTCTTCAGGATGTCTTTTCTTTTGGCGTCCGCTTCCAGATTCGCCTCTTCGATCATCCTGGATTTTTCTTTATTGGCGTTCGAGAGCATCGTATCAGCCTGGGATGACGCGTCGTCTATTATCCTTTTGCATATCTCCTGGGCATCTTCCATTTTTACCTTTGAATAAAGTGTTTTATCCGTCACACGCTCACCCCTATCGCGTCCTTTAAATAATCCCCCACGCTCTTTTTCTTGGCGGACGAGCCTCTTGAGGGAAGCTCGAGTATCAACGGCCTTTGGTTCTTATACATAAGGTTATTAAGCTCGTTCCTTAAAAAAGACGCGGCCTTTTCCGTGACAAGGAGCACCCCCGCCTCTTCGGTTGCCAGCGCTATCTTCAGTGCCTCCAGGCTGTCCGAGCGGCTTAAAACCTCCATTGTCTCTATGCCGGCAAGCCTGAAACCAAGGCTCGATTCTTTATCAGCTATGCAAAAAAAAGTCATATGTCTTACTGGGAGTCGGACTCCCAGTTCTATGCTCCCAGTTTTATATTTTCCCTAATATCATTATAGCTATAATAAGTCCATATATCGCTATACCTTCAGCCAGACCTACATATATCAGCGCCTTGCCTGCCATCTCGGGTTTCTCGCTTATCGCTCCGACAGCGGCCGCTCCCACATGCGCTACCGCTATGCCTGCCGCTATAGCGCTAAGGCCGGTCGCGATAGAAGCCGCTAAAAATGCCCACCCGACTATTGCCGGGTCGGTTGTAGTCTGCGCCCAGGCGGAACCGCAAAAAGACACAAATAGAAAAAATACGCTGAACTTTACTACGCGCCACGACCATCTTATGATACGCTCCATACTTGCCTCCGAATTTTGTGAAACAAAATTCGTCCCGAGCCCGCCAAAGTTCTGTGGCAGATGAGGGACTCTCTTTACAATTTCACCGGTTTATACGTTTCCTTCCCTTGCATGAAAAATTTTGAGAAAAACTCATAGTAATTCAGCCTGAGCGATTGTATGCTTACCACAAGCCCTTCAAGTAAAATTATAAGTATATTTCCCAAAATAACAACCAAAAAAGACAGGAACGCCCCGCCAGAGGCCTCCACTATCCTGGAAAGCTCGAATATGGCGATAAATAATCCCGTATGGGCCAGGGCAAACGCGGCTATACGTATAAAGGATACTGTATTGGCCAGATAGCTCATGCCTACTTCCAGTATATCTATGGTACTCTCCATAACAGCGGTAAAAATATTATGTTTTTCTTTTTTAAAAACCGCTTCTATAAAAGGCTTCAGGAACAAAAGGGCGAAGCCGGCGGATATTATGATAAAATAAATATTCAGGCCCTGCGTCCTGGACATGGACATTTTTACAAAAAGCCCTATGGCGGACCAGTAGATGATACCGCCCACAAGGCCTGCCTTGTCAAAAATCACCTTCAGGTAATCCCTGTCCCTTAGCGCGTTTATTATGTTTATCAATATACCGAGGCTCATGAAAACTATGCCGAATATAATGCTCACTTTGAATATCTCCATGATATTATCTATGGGCTTGAGCCATAGGGAATGGAATTCTATCCCGAAGAAACTTCCGTAAAGTATCCCGAAGATGATGGAGCTGATGCCGCAGTAAAGCATAAGCGCGAACGCCTGTCTTGCTTTTTCATTTTTGCTGAACCTCAATAAAAAACTCCCCAGGCCGAGCACCAGGCCATGGCCTATATCCCCGAACATGGCGCCGAACATAAGGAGGAAACTTATCGCGGTAAATATCGTAGGGTCTATGGTGCCGTATCTTGGTATGCCGTAAGAGTCTATCAGCAATTCGAACGGCTTGACGAACGCCGCGTGCCTGAGTTTCACAGGTATCTCTTCCCTGGGGATATTCACTTCTTCCGCGTTTTTCGATTCGATATAACATTCCTTGTCTATTTTCTTTATCTCTTTTATGGCGTTTTCTTTTTCTTCCCTGGGCACCCAGCCCGAAAGCAGCACTGTCTTATCGGTCATGCACGAATATTTTTTAGCTTCCAGCAAAGATTTTTTGAGCCTGATGAATGAGTGCGCTCCGGACAATTCTTCCTGGTACGCCGCGGCCGTCTTTTTTATCTCCCCTGTTGTCTCTTCTATTTTATTTCTTATTACCTCGATCTCCCCGGAGAGCTTGGCCTCCACATCCTTCGAGATCCCCTCCACCTGTTCCGGGAAGGCTATCTTCTCCCAGGATATATCCTTTAAAACCCTGTCTATAAAAACCCTGTCGCGCCTGAGGCCTATGAACAGCGCCGTGACTCTCTCCCCTTCTTTTCTGAAAGGATAAAACACGTACGGGATATCCTTGAGGCTTTTTTCCAGGACCGTGATATTTTTTTCCGCCACCTTGCCCAGTGTTACTTCCAGGAAACTGTAAACCGATTCCCTCTTCAGGGAAAACATCGGGTACGCTTTCAATTGCGAGGAAATAGATTTTTTCGTCTGGAGTTCGGAATCCAGCTCTTCTCTCCTGGAAAATAAAGGGCCTGCTTCTTTTTCCAGCCTGGCAAGGATATCCTGGACGTCCTCGCGCGAAAACGCCTTTATGTCCCGGCTCAACGCGGGAGAAATGCCAAGCCTTCTCAGGTTATCCCTTATCCCCGCCTCCAGGCCGTCCCATCCGTCATATTCCTTGTCTATGTCGCAAACTGACAACTCCCCCAGCTCATCCTCTATCCGGCGTATATCAACAGGATGGAATATCCCGAGCTTCAGCAGGCGCAGAGTTATGGCCTCTATTTTTTCTTTCAGGACAACTATACTTATCAATTCCATGCTCGACGCGCTCAACATATATTCAGGAGGCTGTTCGCCTCATCCTTTTTCCAGCCGAAATGTCTGGCATATAGAATAGACACGATATTTTTTGTCTCGTTCTTTTTCAGCACCGTATATCCCAGTACCACTCCTATGGTAAAAGGGTATCCCGAAAGCGCCCTTTTGACCTCTCTCATAAAAACCTCATGAAGGAAGTTTTCTATGAGCTGCGCGTTTTCCTCAATGAGCTCTTTTATCCTGGCGTACGGGCCGAGGGAAACGCTCTCCGCCATATTCGTAAGGCCGTCGGTGGTATAAAGCCTTATTATACTTTCTTTATTTATGCGCGTGCCGCCCGGTATCACGCCTTCGAGTATGTCGCCCGCGGAAAGGCTGTAATATTTCCTCATCCTGATGAGCCAGTTTATATTCTCAGTATCTATCTCTATGCCTATTATCCCTTTGGCTATCTCCTTATCGCGGGCGGAGAGCTGTTCCGCGCAAGCGAGAAGCCTTTGATAATAATCCATATCCAGCGCGGCCTCCAGGTAAAACGATGAGCCTGTTTCCTTGAATTTCTGCCTGGCGCTTAAAAGAGGCCTCCTGTAAGGCGTGTCTTCCAGGATAAGGATTATCTCTTCTATATTAGGCGCGAAAATGATCTTTTTGTAATCTATGCCGAAACTTATTTTTTCCGCAGGAAGGAATTCTTCCGCGCTTACCGGCGCCTTTTTATTCCATATCCTCAACACCGCTTTCAACTGCTCGATCTCGTAATTTTCTATAAAAAGCTCCATGATCGCTTTTTCCGCTTTTCCCGGGATCGAGCGGAGTATCTTCCTGTATATATCCAGGTCGTTTTTTATAAATTGTTTTTCGATTGTCCTCAGGTCGTTTATTTCTTTTGGCAGGGCATCTATGACGGTCTTGTAGGAAGAGGATTCCTTTAACAGCTCCAGGGCGCTATAAAAATCCTCCGCCTCCAGCATGCCGGAAAAAAACTCCGGGCTCAGCAGGAACGATATCATGGCCCTTATCTTGGCGTTAATGAAAGAATACGCAGCAAGCTCTCGCATATTTAATTTTCGATGGTTATTATCCGGGAAAATATCTTGGCGGAAAGCCCGGAAATGTCCTTTTCTCTATTGTCGCGGGCAAGCGCGATTTCCTTTCTTGCCTCCGCAAGGACTTTTTCTTTTTCGGATACAGCTCTTTTTTCGGAATCTTCTTTTTGCCTGCGGCTGAAATCATCCGCCTCGCTGACCGAGCGGCTTATGATGTTCTCTTTCTCTTTAATGGCCTCTTTTAAAATGCGGCCGGCTTCTTCCTTCGCGTCCTGAACTATCTTGCCGGCCCTTTCTTCTTCCTTTAGTATCTTTTCAACGATATCTTTCATGGCTTAGCGGCTCCCGGGTTTTTTTATCTCTATGCCCTTTTTGCAGAGAGGGCAGTCTTCCGGCTTATAGGTGGGAAAATTAAGTCTAACCAGACTTTTTAATTTTACACCAAAATCCGGAGTTTTTCCACTCCTATCTACTATGCAGCCTACCCCTATCACTTTGGATCCCTTTGATCTAACCGCCTCCAGGACCTCGCCTGTGGAAAGACCTGTCGTAATAACATCCTCTACCACCAGGACCCTGTCCTCTTTTTTCAGGTCAAAGCCTCTTCTTATGACCATCTTGCCTTCCACCCGCTCCGTGAATAAGGATTTTACGCCGAGCGCCCTGGCGGTTTCATAAGAGACTATCACGCCTCCCAGGGCAGGCGCCACCACGCATGTAGGTTTATCGTCTTTAAAATAGTCAGCCAGCTCCTTGCATATCTTTCCCGCTACAGAAGGGTTTTGCAGCAAGAGCGCGCATTGAAAATAATTCCCGCTGTGAAGCCCGCTCGAAAGCCTGAAATGCCCGCTCAAAAGCGCACCTGTATCCTCAAATAATTTTAAAATATCCTTTTCTTTCACAAAACCCCTCTTCTGTTTCCCTAATGTCACATTTAAGACAGTGTCTTAAATGTGACATTAGGGATTTTTATATGATTGTTTCGAGCGCCTTAACAGGATCTTTGGCTTTTGTGACAGGCCTTCCGACCACAATATAATCCGCGCCCCGCTCAAATGCCTCTTTCGGCGTAGCCACCCTTTTTTGATCCCCGGTATCCGAACCTAACGGCCTGACGCCCGGGGTAACTATTAAAAAATCTTTCCCGATATTTTTTCTTATTGCGGTTATTTCTTCGGGAGATGCCACCACGCCATCCAATCCCGCTTCTTTAGCCAGTCTCGCTAAATTCAACACCTGCTCTTCAGGTAATTTATTGATGCCTGTCTTTTTAAGCGCTTCTGTGTCCATGCTGGTAAGGACTGTCACGCCTAAAATTTTCGGCCTGGCTATACCAAGCTTTTCGCTTTCTTCTTCCGCGCCTTCCAGCGCCTTTTTCATCATATCCGCGCCGCCTGAGGCGTGCACATTGAACATAAACACCTCGAACCTTACAGCGGCTTTAGCCGCGGCGTAAACTGTATTTGGGATATCGTGGAATTTCAGGTCCAGGAATATGTCCCTGTCATATTTTTTGACAAGCTCCACTGCCTTCGCCCCGCATGAATAAAATAATTCCATGCCTATTTTAAAAACCCTGACATGCGGGCTTAAGATATCCAGGAGCCGCTGTTCTTCTTTAAGACTATTCACATCCAGCGCTACAATGACTTTGTCTTTCACTTTTGCTCCATGCCGCCTATAATATCTTCGATTTTTTCTATCTTATGCTTTCTCAAATAATTTTCTATCCCTCTTACTGTCTTAACACAAATACCCGGATCTACAAAATTAGCGGTACCTATCTGGACAGCTGTGGCGCCTGCCAGCATAAACTCTATAGCGTCATCGCTCGCCATTATACCGCCTATACCTATGACAGGGATATCTATATTTCTCGCTACCTCGTATACCATTCTCACGGCTATAGGTTTTATGCACGGGCCGCTTAAGCCGCCTGTGATATTCCCTAATTTCGGTTTTCTTGTATCAATGTCTATCGCCATGCCTAAGAATGTATTGACCAAGCTTACCGCGTCCGAACCCGCGTCCTCCGCGGCGCCGGCAATCTTGACTACATCCGTCACGTTCGGGGAAAGTTTTGTGATAACAGTCTTTCCTGTTATTTTCCTGACAGCCTTTACAACCTCGTAAGTTTCTTTAGCGTCCTGCGCCACCAGGCCTTCGCACTTGATGTTCGGGCAGGATATATTCAGCTCTATGCCGGCTATGCTTTTTATTTTATCGAGCCGTTTCGCGAGGATAAAGAACTCGTCTATATTGTTCCCGGATATACTTATGATAACCGGCACGCCGAGCCTGGAGAGATACGGCATTTTTTCTTTTATGAAATTATCGAACCCTTCGTTCTGGAGCCCGATCGCGTTAAGCATCCCCGCCGAGGTCTCGCATATCCTGGGCATGGGATTTCCCTGCCGCGGATTAAGGGTAATCGTTTTTGTGATAATAGCTCCTATAAGAGAAAGGTCGGTTAACTTTTCAAATTCCCTGGCATACCCGAAAGTGCCTGAAGCGGCCATCACAGGATTCTTTAATTTAATCTTCCCTATTTTTATGTCCAAAATCGCCATTTTTGTTCCCGTCATTTCCTAAGTTTACCAGGTTAGTTCAGAGGCGTTAAAGACCGGGCCGTCTTTGCAGGCAAGTTTATTGCCTGATATCGTATTGACTACACATCCCAGGCACGCGCCGATCCCGCAAGCCATTCTCTCTTCCAGCGACAACTGGCACTCAAAATTTCTTTCCTTGCATATATCCGCGATGCACCTGAGCATCCCATGCGGCCCGCAGACATATACTACGGTCATGAATTTACTTTCCGAGGTCTTTAAAATCTTGTGGAACAGTTTTGACACAAACCCATGACAGCCATAACTGCCGTCATCGGTGGAGATATAGACCTCTGCCCCGGCCTTTTTGAAATCCTTTTCGCATAAAATAAGATTTTTTGTCTTTGCGCCTATCAACGCAATCGTTTTTATCTTTTTTTTCTTCAATTCTTCCGCCAGATATACGAGCGGCGCGGCGCCTATGCCGCCCGCGATAATAATGGCCCTGGGCTTTAAGCCCTGTGCCCGCGGCACAGAAAATCCGTTCCCCAGAGGCCCTAAAACATCTATAAAATCCCCTTGTCTTTTACCCGCTAATATCCTTGTGCCGATACCGACCACTTCATATAAAATCTCTATCCCTCTTTCCACCTTATGGATACTGAACGGCCTTCTTAAAAGCGGCCCGGAATTCTCCCCGCACTTAATCTGCACAAACTGGCCCGGCTTCGCCGCCCTCGCTATATAAGGGGCGTCGATAACCATCTTATAATAAGCGTGCCCGGTCTTTTTATTGGATAAAATTTTTGCCCTGATGTCTTTCATATCAAAATAAATCCATCTGCTTTTCGCCTGAGGCGTCTTTTTCTTTCAATATCTCTATTGTGCCGTATTCGCCGTCAAAGCCCGGCAGGATATTAACATTACCGTTCCTTACGTTTATGATCGCCTTCGCTATCTTTGCAGGCAGTTCCTTTAAAAGTTTGTCCTCGTTTATCTCAATGAGCACTTCAAGTTCAGTGCCAAGCCTTGGGACTATCGCGCGGTATTCCGTGTCAACCGCCTTGGACGCGTCCCCCACGTCCAATACATCGGCGATTATCTCAGCCAAAGGTATCATCCTTTTGTAGGGGATGCTGTTTTCCGGGACAAAACCTTCGGGCCTGTCAGCCAGTTCCGCTACCCTGTTCATAACCCCTATTGTAAGTGGTTTTCCGCATGCTGGACAGATATTTTTATTTTTTTTGCTCTCTTGTGGACTGAACCTAACATTGCAGAGACGGTGGCCGTCGTAATGGTATTTGCCTTCCTCGGGAAAAAATTCGATAGTGGATAAAAATTTCTTTTTGTCTTTTTTCCTGAGCGCGTCCAATACCGCGTTATAACTCATCTCGGTATTAAACACATTGGCTTCCCTGCCTATTTTCCGCGCGCTGTGAGAGTCGGAATTCGATATCAGGCTGAACCTGTCTAATTTGCTCCACTGCCAGTTCATTGACGGGTCCGAAGAAAGCCCTGTCTCAAGCGCGTAGATGTCTTTCGCGTATTTTTCAAAACACTCTTCTATCGAATCAAAGCCAGACTTGGAGCCGAAGAGCGAGAACCAGGGGGTCCAGATATGGCCCGGCACCAAGCAGATATCCTTACTGATGCCGAATAATATCTCCGCCAAGTCTTTCGCGTCAATGCCTATGATGGGCCGTCCGTCGGACGCGATATTGCCGTAACCCGAAAGAACCGAGTTTATCTTATCCGCGATATCAAAGCTCGGGACAAAGATTACGTTATGTATCTTTCTTACTTTGCCGTTCTTGGAATATATGCTCGATATCTCTCCTGTAAGCATAAAATTCACGCCGTTATATTCGAATAAGCCGTTGGCTGAATCCTTAAGCGTATTTTTCAGCTCTTCCAGCCACAGATAGTGCGTAAAGTCTCCCGTGCCCAGCAAAGATATGCCCTTAAGTTTCGCGTATTCCGAAAGCGTCTTTACGTTCATATCAGGGCTTGTAGCCCGGCTGTATTTAGAGTGTATATGAAAATCCGCTATGAATTTCATGCCTTATACACGACCTTTCCTTTGCACAAAGTATATTCGACTACGCCTTTTAATTTCCTGCCCAAAAACGCGGAATTCCTGGACTTGGAAACAAGATCGCTTTTTTTGACTACCCATTCTTTGTCAGGAGAAATAATAGTAATGTCAGCGTCTTTTCCCTGCCCCAATGTGCCTTTGTCTATATTCAGCGCCTTTGCCGGGTTAAGAGAGATCTTTTTTACGATATCATTCCATGTCAATAATCCCGTGCCCGCGAGTTCCGTGATAACCACGCTGAGTTCTGTCTCTAACCCTATGCTCCCGAATTCCGCGCGTTCGAATTCTATTTCTTTTTCGCTCTCGGTATGAGGGGCGTGGTCGGACGCGATAATGTCTATTGTGCCGTCTTTCAATCCCTCTTTTATCGCCAGGACATCATCTTTTGTCCTTAAAGGAGGATTGACCTTCATATTTGTATTATAGTCCAGAAGATCTTCGTCGCTCAGGCTGAAATAATGCGGCGCTGTTTCCGCGGTCACTTTAAAACCTTTTTTCCTGGCTTTTCTTATTATCTCCACACCCTCGAGCGTGCTTACATGGGCGATGTGCGCTGCCGCGCCCGCCTCTTCCGCCAGTTTTATGTCCCTGGCTATTCTTTCATATTCGGATTCTTTTGATATGCCTCTCAAGCCCAGCCTTGTGGATGTGAATCCCATGTTGACCACGCCTTTCGCGGCAAGGGCTTTATCTTCGGAGTGGCATATAACAAGGAGATTTTCTTTTTTGGCGGCCTTTAATGCCTTTAACATCAATTCATCGCTGTCAACCGAGGAGCCGTCATCGGAGAGCGCGGTTATGCCTTCTTTTTTTAACATTGCCGCGTTCGTTAATGCCTTGCCTTCTCTTCCTATTGTTATCGCCCCGCATATAAATACATCTATATTCGCTGTTTTATTTATAATATCCCTGAGTGTCCTGATTATATCCTGTGAATCAAGGCTCGGCAGGGTGTTCGGCATGGCAAGGACGCTCGTAACCCCGCCTTTCGCGGCTGCCTTTGTGCCGCTCGCGACAGTCTCTTTGTCTTCCCTGCCCGGCTCTCTCAAATGCACATGCATATCCACTATGCCGGGTATTACTATTTTACCGGAGGCGTCGATAACTGTCTCAGCCGCGGTATTTATATCCTTGCCCACTTTAGCTATTTTCCCGTTTTCCACAAGGATATCCGCTATCCCGTCTATCTTGTTGGCAGGATCTACCATATGCCCGTTTTTAATAAGTAATTTCATTCTTTATATCCTTGTCTTTTGCCTGGGATACCCAGAAGAGCACCGCCATCCTGACCGCGATGCCGTTCGTGACCTGTTCGAGTATCACGGAATTTTCCCCGTCCGCGATCCCGCTGGAGATCTCAACACCCCTGTTTATCGGTCCCGGGTGCATCACGATAATGCCTTTCCTGGCTTTTTCGATCCTCTCTTCCGTAATCCCGAAATTTTTGAAATATTCCAGCTGGCTTGGGAACGCCTTTGAGTCATCGCGCTCAAACTGCATCCTAAGCACATTCACGGCGTCGGATTCTTTCAGCGCCTCGTCGATATCATCCGTAACCCTGACGCCCATTTTTTCTATTCCCGGGGGGATCAATATCCTGGGCGCGCACACAGTTACATTTGCCCCGAATTTGGTCAACCCCCATATATTCGAGCGGGCTACGCGGGAATGCGCGATATCCCCGACTATGCTTACGTTCAAGCCCTCTAACTTTCCTGTCTTCTGCCTCAGCGTAAACATATCCAGGAGCGCCTGCGTAGGATGTTCGTGCCATCCGTCCCCGGCATTAATCACGCTTATGTTCACATTGCGCGCCAGCATCGTGGCCGCGCCCGAACAATTGTGCCTTAATATAATTATATCAGCTTTCAATGCCTCTATATTTTTGCCTGTATCGTTCAATGTCTCGCCTTTTCTCACGCTTGAAGATTCCACCGCGATATTTATTACGTCCGCGGAAAGCCTTTTCGCCGCCACCTCAAAAGATACCCTTGTCCTTGTGGATGGTTCGTAAAAAAGATTGACCACGGTTTTTCCGCGCAGGGCAGGCACCTTTTTTATCTTCCTGTCCAATATCTCCCTGAAAGACACGGCTGTGTCAAGTATGAGTTCGATATCTTCTCTTGAAAGCTCTTCCAGCCCCAGGAGGTCTTTGTGCGCCCATTTTGTTGTTTTCTTTTTTGTCATTCCCCGTTTTCCTCTATACTTACACTGTCTTCATTGTCTATTTCCTGCAATTTGACCTGCACAAGCTCTTTCCGGGATGTAGGAAGGTTTTTCCCCACATAATCAGCCCGTATAGGGAGCTCACGATGGCCCCTGTCGATCAGCACTGCCAATTGTATAGTCCCGGGCCTGCCAAAGTCTATCAGGGCATCCAGCGCGCACCTGATAGTCCGGCCTGTATATAAAACATCGTCCACTAGAATTATATTCTTATTCTCTATGTCGAAATCTATCTCCGTATTGTGTATTACGGGCTGTTCCGATATGACACTGAGGTCATCCCTGTAAAATGTTATATCCAGAGCGCCTACATCCAATTTAGTCCCGTACAGATTGTCTATTACTTTGGCGATACGCTCCGCCAGGACATACCCCCTGGTCCTGATGCCTACTATGGCGAGGCTTTTGACGCCTTTATTATTTTCTATGATCTCGTGGCTTATCCTGGTAATGGCGCGCTCGATCTCTTCCCTGGTAAAAACCTGTTTTATGGGCATGTTTACCTCAAATAAAAAACCTCGCAAAAGGCTTTTATGCCCTCTGCGAGGTTGTGTTGGCACAATATATTTAACAAAACTCTATCTGAAATATCCACTTTTCGCTCCCTTTTCAGCCTCTCTGTGCTGATTTAAAGGTATCTGTTAATTTTGAATTATACCATGTTTTTCCGTTGTGTCAAGTAAATTAGAAAACGCCCAAGGCTACTTTTCCAGAAAATACAGGATAGATTTTATTATCGCTGTGGGGCTGGGCGGACAGCCAGGTATATGCAAATCAACCGGCAAGATGCTACCGACGCCGTTTTCTACATAATAGGAGTCCTTGAATATCCCGCCATCAAGAGCGCAGTCGCCGCAGGTAATAACGAACTTCGGGCTAGGCATGGCGTCATAGGTCTTTTTGAGAGCGAGCGCCATATTCTTCGAGACAGGGCCTGTGACCAGAAGCGCGTCCGCGTGCCTGGGTGATGCCACAAAATTAATACCGAATCTCTGTATATCGTATATGGGATTAGTAGTGGCTATTATTTCGGATTCACAGGCAT
Organism: Candidatus Omnitrophota bacterium; assembly: GCA_041653835.1. Classification (GTDB taxonomy): domain Bacteria; phylum Omnitrophota; class Gorgyraeia; order Gorgyraeales; family Gorgyraeaceae; genus UBA10183. The sequence goes on along the minus strand of JBAZEP010000006.1, from coordinate 2,629 downwards.
AACAGGAGCCGGCGTCGACTTCCCTTATATGAAAAGACCTGCCGAATTTTTCATGTATAAGCTTTTTTAGCTCGCCGCCTATTTTCTCTATCTCCGCGTCCGCTTCAATAGGCCTTGTAACAATCCCTTTTATCATTCTATTTTTAAGCATATTAATCATAATTTTATCTGTAATGTTACATTATGACACTGTCACAATGTAACATTAGCTACAGGTCGTTGGCTGAGTAAGACAGGTCGAAACTTTTGTTGCACACAGGGAAATCAGGGATGATGTCTCCAAGTACTGAATAACATAACCCTTCCCAGTTGTGAAACGACACGTCTACTATCTTGCACCTTTCGATAATGCCGTTATCTCCCAATTTAACCCAGTACAATAAAGGCCCTCTCCATGATTCCATGTATCCGAGAGCGGAACCTTTCTCATATCCAATTTTTCCCTGTACAATTATATTCCCCTGTCCTATCTTCCCGGCAAACTGCTTTATCAAGTCGATAGACTCTTCAAACTCGCTTACTCTTATATTAAGCCTTGCCATCACATCCCCGCCCGCTTCCTTCGATATATTGAATTTAACCTTGCTATAAATCCCGGGGAAATCTTTCCTCATATCTCTTTCAATAGCGCTTGCCCTTGCCGCGAGGCCCAGGACACCCAGGTCTTCCGCTGTTTTTTTCTTGAGTATCCCGGTACCGTCAAGCCTGTCCATTAAAGAGGCGCTCGAATAGAGCATTTCTTTGAGTTCCCTAAAATCCTTTTCCAGCGCATCGAGTTTATTTAACAAAACTGCTTTTTTCTCCTCACCTATATCCGCTGAAACACCTCCTATTACATTAACACCTTTAAGATATCTTGAGCCTGTCAGGTTCTCGTTCAAAGACAGGATATTTTCTTTCATGATAGCGGCGTACATCGCGGGAAAACTAAAACCTACATCAATCGCTATGCCGCTTATGTCATTTACGTGATTATACATCCTTTCGAGTTCGAGAAATACCGCCCTTAAAAATAGCGCTTTTTCCGGGACGCTGATCCCGCATATTCTCTCGACCGCGGCGCAGAACGCCATACTGTTGGAAAACGCTGAATCGCCCGCGACACATTCCGAAAGCTTGACGCCAAAACCAGGGTCTTTACCCTCAAATATTTTCTCGATACCCCTGTGGAGCCAGCCAAGCCTGGCTTCCAGGCTTATAATAGGTTCTCCCGCGACGCTGAACCTGAAATGGCCGGGCGGTATGATACCCGCGTGTACAGGTCCCACCGGAACCTCGAATATCCCTTCTCCGTCGATTTTATTAAAAACATATTCTTTCTTTTCTTTTTCCGCGTGCCCGGGTTTTTTAAAATCTTTCCTGAGCGGAAAATACCCTTCCGGCCATACTTCGTCGTGCAGGCGAAGCCTTCTCGTATCAGGGTTTCCCAGCGGCGATATCCCGAACATCTCTTTTATCTCCCTTTCAAAAAGCCCCGCCGAATATATCTCCTTCGCTATCGACTCGAACCCGGGCTTATCGCCGGCTATATCCATTGCCACGAAAACCCATTTCCTGTATTTTATCCCCATAAAAACGCAGTAAATCCTGAAAGAGCCGCGTTCAGGCCTTTCGTCGCACGCGAACATCATTACTACGGGAGAAGCGAGTTTTTTATGAAAATATAAACACGCCTTTTTGAAATTCTCTGGTTTTACATATATATGCGCTTCGTCCATCTAAATACCCTCCAGGATCATCGCGCCTGCCGTGATGGCCTTATTCAAAAACGCGGGCATCGCGATGCCCAGGATAACCATAAGCACAAACAGGAATATGAAAACTGTTTTTATCGACAGGCTTTCTTCGGCTGTCTTCATGCCCTCGGGTCTATTGCCGAACAGTGCCCTGCTGAAATGATACAGGATCCCCGCGAATATAAGCGCGAGAAAGAACAGATACAGCCCGGACGCCAGATAAAGGCCTCTTCCGAAGCCCGCCATCAGCACCAGAAGTTCGCTGAAAAATATCGAAAAAGGCGGCATGCCTATGAGGCTGAACATACCAAGCGCGAATATGACCCCGGTGAAAGGCATCGAGCTTATGACGCCTTTTATCATATTCATATTGTCTTTTTTATATTTTTTGATGATGTTCGCCGCTCCGAAGAACATCAGGGGCTTTGTAATAGCGTGGTTCAGTATATGGAAGAGCGCCGCGTATGTGCCGATCGGCCCCCCGAAACCGATGCCCAGCGATATAATGCCCATATGCTCGATACTGCTGTACGCCAGGAGCCTTTTCATGTGCTTTTGTATGATAATAAATCCGGCGGAGACAGCCAGTGACACAAGGGCGAATATGATGAATAATTTAGAGGAAAAATCCGCCCCTACGCAGTTATTCGTTATTATGCTAAATCGTAATATAGCGTACATCGCGGTTTTTAAAAGCACCCCCGAGAGAAGCGCGCTTACCGGCGATATCGCCTGGCTGTGCGCGTCCGGAAGCCAGGTATGCATAGGCGCCAGGCCCGCCTTTGTGCCATATCCCACGATGATGAATAAAAACGCTATCTTTACCAGGTTTTTATCCATGTAGCCGCTTACCGAAACCATGTCGATCCAGTCGAGGCTCTTCACGCCCGCTA
>JBAZEP010000005.1:0-66504 GCA_041653835.1 Candidatus Omnitrophota bacterium | reverse complement strand
GTTACTGAATACGGTTTAAAGTTCAAGGAACCGATAAATTTAGGTAATTTCACGATAGGCGCTAATCCGTTTGTCTTAAAAGATAACTTAGGGCATAACCTGGGCATTGGCATACCAATGGAATACAGTTCGCCCTACAGTATAAAGGGATTCGGAGCCGGCAAGATCAGGACAGGCCTCACAAGCGTATTTACGCAGGAACACAAGTCGTTATTCGTAGGGAACCTGCAGGCATGGGTCAAAACTTCACAGAATGAAAACTTTATATTGGGCATTACAGGCACGAACAAGGGCGATATGCAGTATACGCTGACTTTGTCGAACAACATAACCGGATGGGGCGGACATCTGCAGTTTACCCAGCTTTCAGGGGACGCGTCTTTCCTGAATACCGTAGGGGGCATGTACAATACGGATTACGCGCTCCTAAGCGTTTATAAAAATCTATGGCAGCAGTCAGCTATCAACTTTTCGGTCGCTACGAATATGGAAGGGTACAAGAGCTGGAATATAGGAGACGATCCTAACAAGAAAGATTTTACGGACGCGTTCACTAATTTCAACTTCAAGGTCGATTTTAAACTGGGCATAAACGATATAATAAACGTGTTCGGCGGAGATTCAAAGGAAAAGGCGTCAGACCTTTATTCCGGCTTATCCCGTATGCCGTATATACCGTCAACTTCCAGGATAATAGAGCAAGAGAAAAAGCAGGCTGTCACGGAAGATGAGAGGCAGAGCAAGGTAAACGAACTCTTAAAAACGATCTATGCTAATAAACCGCTTGAAGAAATAAAGAAAGAGATAAACCTCTCTATAAAAGACAAGCTGGAAAAAACAAAGAAACTGGTGTTAAGGCTGGATAACGGCAAGACCATAACCGCGAGAGACATGGAGAATATCGATGAATTGATAGCGTTCTTCAGCGGTCAGGAAATAGACAAAGATATATTAAAGACGGAATTCGCGCACATGTTCGCGGCTGAATATTATAAGGCGCTTCTCACTGAAATCACGAAAAACGAAAAATACGATTATAACGCGGTATATGAATTATATAAGCTGTTCATAAATGGTTCGCTTAACGAAAAAGGCATCAATAAAGGGGTTATCGATGCGAAGAAAGCGCTCGATGAGCAGGGAGTGAGCGCCGCGACTCTTAATGTATTCAGATCCAGGATGCTTATGGCGCCTCCCGAAGACTTTAACTGGAAGTATTATGACTTTATGCAGAATAAAGATTTCCTGGTTGAGTACAGCATAAGGGAATTCACACGGCTCAGGTATGAAGGCGAGAGGATATTCTTCGAAAGAGGTAAGAACATAGGGGAGCTTAGCAAAGTCCCCGTGACCATCGAAGGCAAGGAAGTGCAGACACTGGCGTATGATGTTGATTACAGCATGTTTACCATGGATGACCTGCAATATATGGATGAGGGAGTCAAGCTTCTGCCGAGGACAGGCAGCAGGATAGAGTATACTAAAGAAGACGAGATTTCTAAGAAGTCGATAAAGGTAATGGAAGAGGAAAACATTAAGGGCATGCCTATACTGTATTTTGGAGAAAAGAAGGAGTTGGATCTTATTATATTCGACGGTTTTGTGACCTCATTTATAGGAAAGGCGGATTATAAATTAATAACCCATCATTATTACATAGAAGGTACTAATATAGAAAAGTCTTATCAGAAGATCATTGTCTGGGGAGAAAACAATGTACACAAGACGCCGGGATCCCGCCAGGTTATGGAAGAGGGTACATTGAAAACAGCCGGTATACAGCAAGCTGTGGATAGAGACGGTTTGATGACGATAGATCAAAAGATGACGTATCAGTCCAGGGTAGTCGACGTAAACACATTTGATACAAATGAGCAGAATAGCCTCGAGTCCTCGTTAACAAGCATATTCAGAAAACCATTAAATAGCATACCTAAAAATACAGAGTTTATAATGGAGAGATATCTGTCGCAGACAAAACGTATGGAACCTGACGGATCCGACGCTAAAATAAAGGTCAAAACCCCCGGATTAAACTATAGAAAACAGCCTTTTAAGATAGGCGATAGAGAAAATGCTATAATTTGGAATCTTAGCGACGAACCTTTTGTAATACAAGAAGGCGAACCTTTCAGGCTAGCGATGGAAGAAGAAATATCCAGTATGGATAAATTGTATTCAGAGGCAAACATAAAGAACGCGAAGAATATAACGAAACAAGCGAAAGAGCATGTTACGCCTGAAGATGCCTTAAAATACAAAGAAACCGATCCGAGCTATATCAATAGCACGGATCCTTATCTAAAAGACGTGGTCTTTACTTTTGACTGGGCCTTAAAAGGCATATTGAGCGATTTCTACGCGCCAAACGATGAAAATGCACTCAAACTGATAGATGATCTAAGCAAACCTTCACAGAAGGACCAGAGTGGATTCTTCTATACAGCTTACAATACAAAAACAGGTAAATCCGCGGAATTCAAGAATCCGGGAGGCCCGGCGGCGTGGATAGGCATAAGGATAGCGCATGATATAGAGAATAAAGGAGACAAGGATAATAAGAAACTTAATTTCCTGATGACTACGGCGGATGATATCCTGAAGATCGGGAGAGAAATAAGTGTGGTAAAACTGGACGGGTTTGTGGCGCCCGGGTTGATCATACCTTTAGGGCCTGATAACAGGAATACAGCAAGTATAGAGCATATGGAAGACCATTATACGCTGTTCAGGTACCTCGGGGATAAGATAGAAGGAGAGAAAGGCGCTAAATACAGGGATATTGCCGCGAAGATAGCCAATTTCCTTAAAGCTCCTACGGGAGGAGGAGGCGCTTACCTGACAAGAGAAGGCGACGGGAAAATATCAGGCAGGTTCGTAAGAGGTATAAGGGACATAAACAGGCTTATCAATGGAGAGCGCGGAGACGATGTCATCGATTATACTGTAGCTACAGACGTCCAGGCATGGGGCGCATCTCTGATAGCCGAATACCAGGACGATTTTAAAGGGCTGGATCCCCGCACATTCGTGCATTTTGCCGAGAAAAATTGCGCCACAGAGGTAAATTTCAATGGTTCTAAAGTCGCGGGTTTTGATTTCTTTAATATAAAAGCGATAAAAAATATTTTGGCTGGATTAAGAAATAGATCATCTCAGCTGCAGCGCTTAATTGATGCTCCTGACCTTGACCAGGATGTATATGAACTGAAAAAAAATAAAGACAGTATAGATAACCAGATAAGAGCTATAGAAAAATCATGGAGAGAAGCGGGCATGATCTCCGTTGAGTGGACCAATTATATGATTACAGCATACCGCCATTCAGCGGAATGGGCTGAAAAACAAGGCAATAAAGACGCCGCCGAATATTACAGGAGACAGGCTGAATTTTATAAGAACGAAGTGGATAAACTTACGATAGAGATCGATGGAAACCAGGGTTTACCATATGCTACCCGTTCTTATACGCAGAAAGCGGATGACCCTACTGACAAGACGCCTATGAATGGCGACAAGGCGATTTCCGCCGCAGCCACCGCGACAAGGGCGATGTTGGATCTTAAGACGAAACAAGGGAAATTCTTCGATCCGCTGATAATAGAGATAAAAGAAAAAGTAGATCTTGATAAAAAACCAGCGGAAACAAAAGAAGAGATAAATATAAAACAACAGGACAAGGCGCCTCTAAAAACAGGCCAGCTGATACGCAGGGAAGCGCCTAAACAGCTTGTAGCGGAAACCAAAAAAACAGAACAGCCTAAAATTATCACGCTAAAGACACAGGCTCCCAAAAAGACCCTCTATGCCTATAATACTTACAAGCCTAAAGTGATACAGGCAGGATTCAGTTTTGAGCCCATAATCAGCCTTGTAAAAGGTATAGTTAATTTTATAGGCGGGTTATTCTCTACGGAAGCGGAAGAAGGGACAAAGGTTACTCCTGAGGACGCGGTTAAACACGCCGGCTCGGAATTTATAAGGAGCGAAAATACAGGGCTTCCTATCAGTTATGACGGCACCACAGACGCTAACATAAGGAATTGGTCATTTACATTCGACCTTGATCTGGATAATATCCTTAATATATATACTGATGGAAAAGACAAAACGGATAAGACAATAGATTTCCTTAATAATGACGCTTTCAAGAAGTCCGGTTTGTATTATTCGGCATACGACGTCAGATATGGGAATATACAGGAATATAATAATCCGGGTGGGCCTAACGCGTGGACAGGCATAAAATTAGCGCACTATATAGAGAAATTCGGGGATAATGGTAATAAAAAACTGGTTATGGCAAGGAACATAGCTGATGCCCTGCTTGGATTTGAGACAAGATATACCACAGACCTGGGAGAGAATGCGGGATTCATACTTCTGGGCCCGGGCCAGGGCACAGCTGCCGTAGAACATAACCTGGATCACTTTGTATTATTAAAATATCTCGGCGATAAGATAGAAGGTAATGACGGACAGAAGTACAGGGATGCTGCCAAGAGGATAAGCACATTCTTAAGGACACCTGTTGAAAAAGGCGGAGCGTTTATAACAAACGAAGGAAGATTTATAAGAGGTATAAAAGACAGTTACGCGTTTATCCAGGGGGATCGCGGGGATAACGCGGTTGACAGAACTGTCGCGACAGACGCGCAGGCATGGGGCGCTTCAGTAGTAGCGTCATACGGGGATTATTATTTTAAAGGATTAAATCCGCGCACATTCGTGGATTTCGCGGAGAAAAATTGCGAAGTAGAAGTGAATTTCAGAGGCAAAAAAGTAAAGGGATTTGATTTTATAGATAATAAATTAAGGGAAACAATAACAAGAAACAATATAAGTGAAAAAGAAAAAGAGCTCGGTAGGAAACTTACCCGGGAAGAGATAGAGGCGGTAACAAGGATACCGATGATCTCAGTTGAATGGACTAACTACATGATCACGGCTTATGTCCACGCTGCTGACAGAGCTGAAAGAGACGGCAATGATAAGGCGGCTGAAAATTACAGGAATAAGGCGAAGTTTTATAAGGATGAAGTAGATAAGCTTACCATAAAAAGGAATGGGGAAACAGGATTGCCTTACGCTACCGCTTCCGGGATGCAGAAATCAGATATAAAAGGTGATAATACGCCTGAAAACAGCGAGAACTCCATATCCATATCAGCCACTACTACCAGGGCATTATTAGATCTTGGCATTGACCCACTTAGAGTAGAAGCGGGAAGTAAGGTCTCAAATTTGCCAAAAAGTGAAGAAGTAACCATATATAAGCCTTATATAACCAGAACGCCCACATCATTAAAAATAACAGATATTGTAAGAGGCGGTTATAGAACGCCTGATTTTATAAGAGGCCTTGGTAAGAGAGATATAGTAGATTACCTCAGCGGTTGTGCTATAACAAAAAATAGTATATCTCTGAGAGACGGGGACATAAAAGAGTGGATTAGCTTTACAAGAGACGGCATGGAAATGGCCAGAGTGGAAAACACTCCGCAAGGCGCATTTTTTACCCTGATGCAATTCGATGAAAATCAGGAAAAAGAAATTTATAGAGAGAAATATCAATACGAGAGAAGTGGTATCGGGCAATATGCCGGGAACGCGATGCCCGTAACTTTACCTAAAAATATAACAGATGAAACAATAAAATCCCTGGAAATCAATAAAGACGCGTTCATAGGAAAAGATAAATTCTTCAGAAACCAGGCTTCTTATGATTATGTTTTAGGTGTGCTTAAAAATTCAGAATTTGAGGTCGTGGAGGAAAATAACGGTTCCGGAAGCCAGCGTATAGTTTTTTACGCGCCAGGCAACAGGCCTATAAGTTATATATCAGGCGGAAACTTATATTTTACGCGGGATATCATATCCAGGACAGATCTGGCGGACTTTAACGAACAGGTTCTTTTACAGAATCTCCAGGCAAAGAGCAATGATATATTCCCGGATAACAGCAGGTTAAATACTTACATAGACAGGTTTAAGAAGGCCAGGGTAACAGCCACCATAGAATTTGACATAAATCATCTGGATGCGCCTCAACAATATACGGCGTTTACTTATTTCGAAGGCGCCAAACAATATCCTATCGGCAGGCTCCAAAAAGGTAATTTTGGGTTATCGCTGGATCTTATCGAGCATAAAGAAGACAATAAGGGTAATAAGACAGTAACTTATGAAGACCCGCGCCTGAAAGATATAATTACTCTTCTGAGCTCTTCTTCTGCGAAAGACGCTTTTATGACCAGCAAAGGTAAGCCTGACAGGCCTTTTAACAAAGAAACCGAGTTTAACGCATGGTTAAAGAAACTAAACAGCACAAAAGATCTCATAGCTCACAAAGTATTTACTATCAGCGATAACGGCAGAGGCGCCATAAAAGAGAAGAAGGCATTTACCAGCATATATTATAAGGCTGTGGAAGTCGTTCGTATTGACAGGAGCGGATTGAGCGTTATAGATCAATTCAACGTAAAATATACGTTTGACCATGATGAAAAAAGCATAGGGGATTATATGTTCAGGTCGTGGGATACGATACACGCTTCTACTGCCATAGAAAATATTTTGATGGGTTTAACCCGCAACGAGAAAACTTACATCGAATATACTACCGCGGTATATAACATGACGGATAAAAGCGGGAATGATGTAAAAGGCATTGTCTATAAGATCCCGGAAGATCCTATCTTTAATGTTTCGGATTATTCGTCCGGGAAAGATATTAAAGAAAGGAATCTGATAAAAGGCGCTACTGATCTCTCCAAGCATGACTTCGTGTATTTCTACGCCGAAAACGCCAAAGGCGTGGACCTGGAATTAGAAATAACCGATTCAAATGGAGATAGAGTGGTTATCGCTTCCAATAAAGAGAGGCAATCAGGCGAAGACACTATTCCTTTCTGGCCGGCTCTCGCCCCTAACCGCGTAGCTGTTCCGGACTTTGATAACGCCACTGCTTTATATTCTGTGACAGCGCCATACAGTATTACTGAAAACGTGTATGCTATCCCGGTGGAGCAGCTTAAGGCATCCGGGCTTGACGTGAACAACATTACAAATGCGACGCTTAAGTATAGAAGCAATACAGATATTAAATTCAAAGCTTCCAGGCTGATGTTCATGGGCGAAGGCAAGAGCGTGGACGGCAGCGTAAATAAAGACTTGTTCAAGATCAGGGACGCGTCAGAGCAGGAAATAGTCATGTTCCAGGAAAAAGACAAAGATGATGTTATAGAAACCGCCCTGGAAGACTACAACTGGATGGTTAAATACACAGAGAAGATGAAAAGCTCGTCTGTACCGCGTTTGCAGGTATTTGATATAAGGAATTACAAGAATGAAATAGAGAAGCCGGCTTATACTCTTGATCCGGAAAATGGAAGACTCTATACTTTAGATCGGCTTGTAATAGACAAGACCAATAAGATCATAGGTGTTTACAGTTTTGATATAACAAAAGGTATCATGACCCTGAAGGCGTATAATCCGAGATACATACAGGAAGCAGGCACGTTCTCGGCGTACGGCCAGGAAAACTTTAAGGTCTTGTTCCCTGAGAAAGAAGGGATGTTCAGTGATATGAGGAACAGGATGTACGGCAGCATTTTCGGCCAGATAGCCAGGGAGATGTTTGAATACGAAGACTATCTCGGGGACTTCAAACCCATCAGATTGACAGCTCAAGAAGTAGCTTCCAAGCTCGAGGAATACCCGGACGTAGGATATACGTATCTTCAAAATAGAGACGGAGAATTGCCGTGGATCGGGAAAGAAGAGAAACAAACCGCCTTGTCTTTTAACAACTTATCGATTTCGCTTGTTTTCAACAAGAACACAGGCCTTACTCCTACTTCCGCGATTTCTACTTATGGGCCTACGGCGGATTACGTAAATACTGCCAAGGAACTGGAAATAGCGGTGCCTTACCTGTTAAGTATAGGAGATACGGAGAACGCTCAGAAAATATTAAATTTCTATATGCAGCAGGCTGGAAAAGGCCCTCTGGCTGAATATTACCATATAAATACAGGAGCTCCTTATGAATACAGCGTGACAGATAGCGCGATTTATATATCCAAGCCTAAAGCTGAGGCTCAGCTTTCCGCGAGCATGGCTGCTTTCAACGCCGCGCAGAAGATAGAGGATCCAGCTTCTAAGAAGGCCATGTATAATTTCTCTTTTGAAATGCTGAATAAATTCTTTGAATTTGAAGGCTCTAAAGGAGGCTTTACAGAAGATAAGCCGGTTGGTAAAACAGAAGATGGGATATGGCCTTCGAAGTTAAATTATTATCCGACGTCTCTGAACTCAAAGGCGTATATATTCTTATCGCGTTTATCAGATCCTAACATACTTGGATCCCTGCCGGAAGGTTTAAGCGATAAGATCATGAGCGCCAGGGAAAATACAGGGATATTATTAAGAGAATATATAATGCCGTATTCCATGGAACATGGGACAATACCTGTCGGTGTCAGGGAAGTCAGGGGCAACATAGGTAACGACACTATATTGGCCCTGGAAAAATGGAATTCCAGCGACGCGTCCCTATGGTTTATCGAAGCCGCGAAAGAAATGAAAGATATTGATGGGAATGAACTTACAAAGTGGTTTGATAATACCGCCAAAATATTCGGAGTTACAGCCGGCGGCGAATGGGGCATTGACTGGAGCCCGAGGTTTACAAGGCCGGAGGGCAGGGTAATTTTTACAGAGGCTACCGCACACTTCCTGAAGGTTGCCAGGCTGTTGAACAATAAAACCGCGGAAAGTTATATTGCCAATTCGCTGAACGGTTACCAGGTTAAAGACGGAAAGCTTCCTGAGATGGCCGGGATAGATATAAATAAGGCAGAGAATACTTTTATAGAATCAGGGCAGGGATTCAAATCGATGCTCACCGTAGATGAAAAAGGCAATAAAGAACCGGCCGTCTCTTCTATAACGATATCTTATATTATCACGATGGATAACGGCCAGGCGCTTTATGACATAACAAGCGACGGTTCAGACATTCCTTACGCTGAAAAGAAAGAAGCGCCGGAGAAAGGGTCTGCATGGACCATATTCAAGATAATATTGATTATACAGGGTTTTCTTGTGGCTTACAACTTTGTATGGTCTAAGTGGTGGAAGAAATGGAGAAGTAAAAAAGATAAAGAAGAAAAATCCCCGGAGGAAGAAGAATATTACAATGAAGAACATGCTAAAGAAGCGCTTAAAGTACTTTCGGAAGACGTATTTAAAACAGAAGTCGCGAATTTAGGCAAGGGTAAGAAAGTTATATTTTCAGATAGTGATATAGAAGGCGCGTTCTTGAGTTATCTCGGGGTAATATACGCGCTTATCATAAAATGGAATGAGAAAAATGGGAACAAGATAGATATTAATAAGGTAAATGAGTTTGCCATACAGATATCCAAATATCTAGCGTTGGAAGCGGTTAGGGGAGCCGGCGACAGCACAATAGCGCAGGCTAAATACGTAATCCCAGGATCAGTTAATCCTCAGATATGGGCTAATATCCAGCTTTATTTAAAAGACTGCACAGCCAGGATGAAGGCAGATTTTGATAACGTAAATGAATTCGAGTCATTGTTAGCAGATATAGGTATTTCCGAGGGAAGATTCGATCCGCTCATCAGAATAGTGCCAGAGGTTTCTGATACCAAGGATAAAGATTTTATTGAGTTGAAGAAGAAGGTGTCTAGCGGTGAAATAGCGCCTAAAGGAGGCAAGTCAGATTATGATGAATTTGTTGAGACTTTACCTAAGCCTATCCATCCGCTAGTGCAGGATTTTACCTCAATAATGCCCAGATTCATCCTTGCGGCAATTGGTATTTTATGGCATCTGGGAGATAAGGGCGGCATTAATATTTTCAATGATTTCGCTAATCTGTTCAGCCAGAGCCTGGCGCAATTATCGCTTCCTGTGCTTATAGCCGCCGGAGTGATTTTGATAATAAATACTATAACAGAGTTTTTCTCAATGTCTAAATTTACAAGCGGGAAATCTAATCTGAAAAAGATTTCCGGAGTAGTTTTGTTGGGATTGGGTATATTTATGTTCGTATTTATGCCGGGCGCCGCTATATTTGAAGTAGCCGCGCTAAAATTCCTCGCCGCCTCGCTTATTACATTAGAAGGCTTATATAATGTAATATCGAACCGCTCGCTGGTTGGATTAGCTGTATACAATCAGATCAGGCCTTCTGTATCAGTAGGCCGGCCGAGGGCTGTTATATTACATACAGCTCAGCTGTTAAGCTTTGTAGGCTTAAGCATATTGCTGGCAGACGCCGTATCAACCTGGTTTGTAGCGACATACGCAGTGAGTATTATAGCTGTAATAGGCGCTGCGCTTGGATTTTTCCTGGTGCAGCAACTCGTGAATTATGGTTTATGGCAGAAGTGGACATTTATATCCGCTTTGTTGGCTCCTACGCGCGGCCCTGTAAAGACAGAAAAACCAAAAGATTGGGATCCAGGCAAGACAGGCGTATTATTTGTAGGAGGCCAGCCGTTGGCATCAGAAGTCCATATAGGCAAAACGCCTGAAGATGCCGCTGATGGCATATTTAGCCAGTTGAATTACATGAGGGATAATGAAGACGAAGCTACCATGAAATTCATAAAAGGCATAGCGGAAGAGTTAGGGGTCAGCCAGCTTAGCGATGAGAGCATAAAAGGAGTACTTATCGCGCTTTATAAAGCGGAAAAAGAATCAGGGGTAGGTTTGTGGGATATTGAACAGCTCGATGAAAATTCAAACATCGATAACGACTTGAAAATTATTTCAGGCAGACACTATGATCCTTCCGATAGGAATAAAATAATAGCGGCGTATAAACTTCGCGATTGGATATGTGACATTAACCCTGTGCCGATAAGAGGAGGTAGCGCTATTAACAGCGCTACAACCATGGTAAAAATGGCAAGGTCTTTTAAAGATGCTGGTATAGGAGAGAAAACAGTCTTCTATATAATACATAACCAGTATGATAAGTTTGGCAATGAAAAAGGCAGGCCTAGTCAAGAAAATATAGAGAAAGGCGATGAGGTCTTGCAGCGCGAAAAACTCAGTCGTCTTATTAAACAAATCTCAGGAGGGAGTTCTTACGTAGTATTTAACAGCACAATATTCGGTCTTAAGGCAGCAGCAATGAATGGCTTATTCAGCGTGCCCGAAGAAATGCCGTATTTAAAATCCCTGGTAATAATGGACAGGAATTCCACAGTTGGTAATTTTACTAAATTCATAGAAGACGTCAAAAGGATAAGGGCGAATCCTGATATTTCGATAATTGCGGCTTTCAGGGGAACCACTAACGTGCTTACGCCTACAGGAGATCTCTCAAGATTAGTAGAAGAGGGCCATGGTTCGTTTATGCAGGGCCTTGTGGATAAGGTAGGAACGGGCTGGGGCAATATAATGCAGATCGTATTTTGGGAAGCTTTTACAAAACTCGGTAAAAAAGGAGTTTCCGAAACTTCTTTAGCCCCTGACAGGAAAGAAAAGAAATATAAAACAAGATTCATGGACAGGATGTTCGGGTTGATGATGTTCAGCCCTAATGCTATAGGTATAAGCGAGGATTACTGGGCGGTATTACAGACGTCATACAGTCAGATCGGCCTGGGCAGATCTCCACAATATGGTCTGTCAAAAGCAATGTGGCATAAGATCAGGGAAACCAAAGGCCTCTATGAATTGGTAAAAGCTTTGCCTCGTTGGTCAGCCGGTTTATACCAGACAATGAAAGATTATCTGATGCAGCTTATAAATGAATACGGGCCCGAGTCTATTTTTGAAAGAGACGCGAGAAGGAACGCGGGCAGACACTTCATTATAGCGCCTCAGGCGCTCCTAAACGTACTTATACTGCCTCTGGCGATAATAGGCGACTGGACATCTTTCGTAGGCATTAATCTATTGTACTGGGTTCTTGGCACTATGTTCAATCAGATAGAGACGCTTCATGGGCTGCTCGCGACTTTACGCGCCGCGGGCTTTAGCCAGAAATTAGGCTGGTTTGGTTTTGCGACAGGTGTGGCAGCAGGCGCTATTTTCCTGTCTCCGCTTGTGGCAAGCATGGGTGCCCTAGTCACGGTGCTTATACCGTTCTATACAGGTATAGCAGGGTTCATATTGGCTGGTTCTCTGCCTGGAGGATTTACTGGATGGGGCAAATGGTTTAGCGTGAGAGTAAGAGATATGCTTATATTCAGCTCCAGGTTTATAGTAATAGCTAACGCGCAGATAGCCGCTTTATTGACTAAGCTGAGTTTCGAATTTAAACTTTCAGCAGTAGGAAAAGGCGGAAACGCAATTAAAATTGTATGGTCAAACCTGAAGGAACTCAGTCCCGCGAATAGCAAGAGCGTTCCGGATTATATAAGTAAGGTTACCAGTTCTTACCAGGCCATATTCTTTATAGGACTTTTCATGCTGGGTTTGAATTTCTTTGCCATGTCATCTTTGGATATTATGAATGTCCTGATGTTGTGGATATCTCTTGTATTCACTTCCGGCATCGTGATAGGGCCTTATACGCATGACGATAAAGTAGGGAAATCTTTTGGTAAAGGCTCCGGAGATATAGCTGCCAAGATATTGGGTTATGGGCTTGGTATCGTTACTCTTACAGGCGCGGCAATGCTTATAGGCGGAGGTTTTATAGGGTTAACACCTTATTTGGTTGTGTCAGCAGGTTTATTATTGCCTGTCCTGTCTTTATTGGAAAAGAAAAATTTAACGGATCCAAAAGTTTTAAGATTTAAGACAGAAATGAACAGGGCTTATATTATATCTTTATTTATATTCATATGGTTCCTGGTCGTTCCTCTTGCGTCCAATTTCTCGTTTGAATTAGGTTCCAGCAAGATCCTGGAGCTTACTTCTTCGCAGTTACTTTCATATATAGGATGGCCTGTTTTAATAGCCTCTATTATAGTCGCTTTCGGCAATATACAAACAAGGATCCAAAGGGCTTATTATTCTGAAAAGCTTAACAGGCTGAATAACGCCATCAAAGGCGATGAGGCCCTTGTCAATAGATTAGAACCATTGACAAAAGATGCTCGTACCTATATACACCAAGGCGCGTTCGGTTATCTTAGAGATACTTTCAAGGCTATAGAGAAAGAACGTAATGCCCCGAGTTCCGCTAGGTATAAAAATGCGCCTCTTGCCAGCAACGCATCGCTTGGCAGGTTGCCGCTCTCAGATTTTAGTGATGCGGAAATGCAGGCTATGATTGAAAAGGCCGTTGTGGAAAATAACTGGGCGTTCGGTGATCCCGCTGCTGAGATGAGGGTGAGCGTAGGCGCTGACGGCGCGAGGACGCCTGTTTTACATGTCCATGGCGGATTGTTCAGCGCGTTAATAAATAAAGCAAAAGAAGATCCTGTCAACGCCGCGATTTACGGGAATATCATCAAAGGCATATTAAAACAGGAGTTCGAGCATTTCAGCAACATAAACACCTATGACCTTAATACAATGGCAGGCCTGAAGCTGGATTATGAAAAGACCGGGTCTATGGAATCCGCAAAGGCGCTGGCAGCACTGCAGGTCTATTATGAAGCTAAGGGCTACAGAAAATTATACGAGCATCTTGTAAAAGAAGGCATCACTGCCGCGCAGATAATGGAGCTCGCGGGAGAGGGCGAAGATTTATTAAGCGCCATGTTAAGACAGCTCGCGAAATTCATGCAGGCTGATATTGAAAGCATATCCCTCGCTGCGGCCAAAGACCTGTCAGAAGGCAGAGGGTATATAGCGGATTCTATAAAGGTCGCATTGGACGACCAGGGATTTATAAGTTACTTGAAATCCGAAGCGGACACCATGAATGCGGCTACGCTTAAATCGCGCTTTGGCATAACAGACCAGAAATTGATAACTGAACCTGTGGAATTGATCTTTGGTCCAGCGTTTCAGAATAATAAACAGCTTCAGAACCAGAAAGATATCTTTAAGTCCGTCAAGATAGACAATAAGGAATTAAATGTCCGCCAGGCGCTTTTTGTTTCGCCTGAAATGAAAACGTTTTCAAATGTATCGTCAATAGACGCGCTTTTTTATACCTTTTTCCCGGAAAAATACAGCATGATACATGAGGATGTTAAAGAAATTATAGATAACGCGTTATCATCGGGAAAAGCCGATCTCGCGGCTCTATTTATGCTGTTCAATATATGGAAAAAGGACCTTCCGGACGCTAAACTTTTAAACGAACAAGACGCACGCGACATTGTGCTCGCAGCGGAAATTGTAAAGACCGCTGGGATAGATAAAATAAAAGCTATTTCCAGGCTATTGACCGGTAAAGACAATAGCCTGTTCCCTTTATCCGGGGTTATGAGGGTTGTTTTGTCCAGGACTCTCCAGCGCAGTGATTATCGCATAAGCAGTTTATCCGACGCTATTACTATATGGGTAAAATACCATAAAGGCCGGAGTTTCGACACAGGCGACGCCGACAGCATTATTCTTATTTTCAGTGCCCTTGGAAAAGGTATGGGCGCTATAGATATGGATTTTGCCGTAGAGCAGTGGAAATCTAAAAATTACGGAAAGTACCTGACCGAAAAAGATATATCCGGGATTATAGATTCAGTCAATCTTAATTACACCCTGAGGAGCATAAGGCGTATAGCTGAACAAGATGGAGATCTCGCGTACTGGAATTACAGGTTTTCAAAGATATTGAGACTTGTGGGTAAATGGAGAAGACAGGATGAGCTTGATACTTATAAATTGTCGCAATCGTTTTCCGGCATGCTCTCAAAATTATACATAAAATACCCGGATAAAAAATTGTACGGGAGAGCGATAGATAATATACTCGAAGACATGGAAAACTTCGCGGAGATAAACAGGTTCAAGCCGGATAAAATTAACTGGGAGAGAGTAACTGCCGTCATAATAATAAAAAATTTCCCGGAAGAAACGATAAATAAATGGGCGTTATCCAGGGTGGATTTCCTGAAAAACCGCGCGGCTTATTTTAAAAAGCGAAACGATATCAAAAATATGAAAATTGCCTTGAAGCAGGCGTTCAATCTCACAAGAAGTGTAAAATCCGGGACATTTTATTACAAGACATGGCTCTGGAATACTATTGTGAGCAGTTTTGCAGGCGGATTGCGATCAAACATTGAAATACTTGAAAAAGATATCCGGGACAAAAAGGCCTATATTAATTTCGTATTACCCGGCTGGGAAGATCCATCCTATGATATCAGGGATGTTAATGCATTGAATAAAAAATTAAAAGCGCAAAAAGCCAAGGCTTTAAAGTTTGTGGAGCATATAACAACCATAGCCAAAGAAAATCCTGCCATAAAAGATTTAAGGAAAGCGGACAAAGTTTTCTCGTCCAGATTCTGGGAGAGGGCTATCTATAAGGCGGTTTCTGATGACAGGGTGCGCGCGGCAGCGCTTGTAATTACGCTTACGGCTTTAGCCGGTATCCTGGTGCTTTCATCCGCAAGCCTGGTCCTGGCTATACTGGGCATGCACAACGGCCTTAGCTTTTTTATTTATGGCGCCGGCTGTTTCCTGCCGGTTTTTATTATCCTGGAACTTGCGCGTATTAAATTAAGCCCGGATTCGTTCCTTAAGTTAAGCCCGGCAAGCAGGATAAACAAGGTATTAAAAAAGCTCATCGACAGGTTAAAATATGACGAGAAATTAAAAAATATCATTGTGTCTACCTTATCTTCCTACACTATTAAAGAAGAATATTTGCGGCCCACCGGAGACAGCCGGCTTCAACGGATCGCAAATTATTTAAAAATGACGGTATATCCGGTAAGGGTGGACCATAAAGAAAAAATCATTTATGTGGACACCCGGCCGTACTTTTCGACTCTTGGCATGACGCACCTGAACCATCTTATTTTGACGGCACTCTATAAGTTATCCAGCGCGATAGGGAGCGGAGACGCGGCTGGCAGGCGGCACGTGCCGGTCATACGGGCCAACATATTTGCCATATCAAGATACCCTCAATTACGCTCGGTATTCGTGGCTCCGTTCTCGATGGCCGTTGATCTAGCCGCGTCATCGATAAAATGGATCAAGGGCCGTAAAACCAGGGGGCGGGAGGGTTCAATAAATAATATAAACCAGTTGAACGCCGCTGTATTTCATAATAAATTATCCGGTATAATAAAAAAGGAAGAAGAGGAACTTGAAAAAGAAGTTTCCCAGATAGCCGGTTATGTAGATCTTATGCCTCCGCGCAGTGTGCTCCTTATATCCGGATGTTCTTCCACTGGGAAAAGCCCCTTGTCCAATAAGATATCGAAAGCCACGCCCCGGCAGGGAAAAATACTCGGGATGGACAGGTATTATAAGGATCACGCGGATATGCCTTTGGCCGGAGACGGAAAATTTGATTTCGATTCTCCCGAAGCGCTTGATATGGAGCTTTTTATTTCGCATCTCGAGGCCTTGCTCAAGGGCGAAGAAATAAAAATGCCTGTTTATGATTTTGACGCGGGTGCGCGCCTGGATACATCCGAACCTTTAAGTTTGGGGCAGGATGAGGTTTTGATAATAGAAGGCATACACGCGCTCAGCGCCAGGATTTTGAACGCAATACCCGCGCGTCAGAGATTCGGGGTTTTCGTGGATGTCGGACCCCATATAAAACTTAGCAGCGGCAAGGCGCTTAGAGGAGCTGATTTAAGGCTTTTGAGGCGGCTCATACGGGATGAGGTATCAAGGGGCATACCGGCTATCAAGACATTGAGGCAATGGAAGACGGTCAGGGCCGCTGAAGATAAATTTATAATGCCGCAGATAAAAGAAGCCGATATGGTAATAAATACCGCTTTGCCGTATGAACTGGTCATCTTGAAAAAATACGCCGTACCGTATCTTAAAGACAGTCTTAAGATCGCTTCGACGGCCGGGGAGAAAGAACTGGTTAAGGAAATAAACAGGTTACTCGCGATATTTAATGATGTTATCACCGTAAAACACGCAGATGTCCCTGAAAAATCTTTATTAAACGAATTTCTTATACTGGATTCTTCATACAAGAGCCTCGACGCCTTCAAGAAGGAGCTTACGCAGGATATACGGTCACTCAAGTGGTTATCCGCCGGCACCAGGAATAAAATGATGGATATAGCTTCCGCCGCGGGTTCAAAAAAAGAGATATTCGAGGAATTTTTGTACATCGAACAGGAAGTCATGAAGGACTGGTATGACATGTATAAAGAATACCTGGGGTCCGCCGGCGACATTATCGCTAAGGAGATGGCGGAATTATTCCTGAATCTTTTCGCCATAGAGACATATTTTATCAGGTCTCCGGAACAGAATGAAAGCTTATTGAACTTCCAGCCGCGCTCATACGAATTCCTGAAACCCGCGGACGCTGTTAAAAAAATAAAGAGCATAATGAAAAACAGCGGCTCCGAAGGGGTTTTAGCGGATATAACTGTATTATCGGATGGGACCCTGCATGTCCTGGCCACAGATCCCATGGACATGGACTCCTCGGTGCGGAAAGAAATGGATATCGCGCGGGAAAAGACCCATTTCAATGTCTTTTACGGCAAAAGCATTATAAGGATAGACGTGCCTCAGCATGTACAGGAATTTATAAACAGGCCTTATAAAGCGTCTCATGAATTCATCAGTTTTGAAAAAATCATACACGATGATTTAATCGAACTGGCAAGGAGACTTGTGGAAGGCGGGATGGGTAAAGAATTGAAATTCGTCGCGTATCCGGCGCTGGATAAATTCATATTCAGTAAACTTGGGGAAAAGATACCCGCAACATTGGGCGAATTGGCGGCTAAACCCAGAAAAATCAATACAGGCGTGCTTGATCTGAACTATCTTGAGCATGTAAATATACCGAAAAATATAAGATACCGCACAGGTATAAATATAAAATTACTGGAAAGATTAAACAATACAATAGACGATCTACATAAATTAAGGAGCAGCCTGTAAATCGGATGAACGAAGATATTAAAAATCACCGGTACAGTGTGTTTGCTGGGGAGTAAAATTAAAAACTAAAAAAATTCTTTTAAAATTTTATGAATTGTGATATACTTATTTGAAATATAACCTGGAGCATAAGGGGGTAAAAATGAACATGGCTGATTTTATAGAGAAGAGAGGTTCCAAAAGGCTAGGCCTGTCTCTTCCTATGAAGCTCAGGCGGGTCGCTGAAGGCAAGGAGGAGGCTGTGGAAGCAGTTACCTCCAACGTAAGTTATAATGGGGCATATGTAGTAAATATAGATCTAAGCAATATAAAGCCCGGTGATAACTTGCGTATAAACATTTCAGTACCCAGGGACGATGCCAGGGATTTTCCGTTTTCCCGTATTACAGGCAGTGCCAGAGTGGTGAGGGCGGAAAAACAAGCATGCGCGCTTGAATTCAACGACGACGTATCCAGGCTTTTTGTTGCCAACTGATCGGTTTCATAAAATTTATGGAGGGCTTGATGAAGTGCGAGTATAGGAAGTTTTGTCTTTTTTTTATGCTTTCTTTGGCCACCGTTCTTTTAACTACCTTCTTAACGAATTGTTCCCCGCAAACGCAAAAAAAAGACCAGCCCGTATCGATAAAGATATGGCATTGGATGAGCGACAGGGAAGACGCTTTCCTGGAACTCGCCAGGGTATATGAAGCTGGAACAGGCGTAAAGGTGGATTTCGAGCTTTACGCGCCTTCCGACGCCTATACCCAGAAAATAAGGGCCGCGGCGCAGACAAATACCCTTCCGGACATATTCGGTATCCTCGGGGAAAAAAGAGATTTCGCCAGTTTCGTGAATTCCGATTATGTCTATGACCTGACCGGCGAAATGAATAAAGATAACGCCGCCTGGAAAGACAAATTATTCGCCAAGGCCCTTGCCGTGAATGAATTTGAGGAAGGCAATACCTTTGGTGTGAAGCCGGGTATATACGGCGCGCCTATAGATGTTACCAATATCCAGATGCTTTATAATAAGGATCTACTGCAAGCAGCCGGGCTGGACCCGTCGAATCCCCCTAAGACATTCAGCGAGTTGATGGAAGCGAGTAGAAAATTAAAAGAAAAAGGCATCCAGGGCCTGGTAAGCGGATGGGGAGAGATATGGATGATAGATTGCCTGGCGTCCAATTACGCTTTTAATATAATGGGCAAGGATAAGGTGCTCGCCACTATACGGGGCGATGTCCCTTATACGGATCCTGACTGGGTAAAGGTCTTTGACCTGTTCCGCGAGATGCGCGATGAAGGATTCCTCGCGAGCGGTATAGTTACTATGGTAAACAAGACCGCGGAACAGCTTTTCGCCAATAATAGGGCGGCCTTCGCGTTCAACGGATCATGGTGCGTTAATGTCTATAAAGGCATGAACCCAGGTTTGAATTACGGGGCAATGCTTCCTCCCAGGGTTTCGGATCAATATCCCATGATGATATGGGGCGGGGCAGGTTCCAGTTTCATAGTGAATAAACAGTCCAAGAATATCCAGGGGGCTGTCGATTTTTTGAAATGGATTACCGACGCCGAACAACAGGCGTATCTCTCGAAAGAAACCCAAAATCTCCCATCAAATAAAGACAGTTTAAAAGATATCCCTGCCGTGCTTTCGCAATTCGCGGGCGCCATGGATAATACTACCCACCCGAGCGTGTGGGGGGTGTCCGAATTCCCGGTAGTCATAGAGGCGTTAGATAAGGGGATACAATCGATAATAATAGGGGAAAAGACGCCCGTACAGCTCGGCGCGGAAGTACAGGCCATCAAAGAACGCGAAATGGCGAAGAAACAATAATGAGAGCCAAGGAAATATTTAAAAATTATCTTTTTGTATTGCCCGCTGTCCTGATATTTTCTATATTTTACATCTATCCGTTTTACAAGGTGTTTACCTTGTCTTTATGCCAGTGGGACGGGATAGCCCGGTTCGATTTCGCCAAAAATTTCATAGGCCTGAGGAACTTCGTGGAATTATTCCAGGATAAGATATGGTGGTCCGCGATGCTCCAGGCCGGTTATATAACCCTGATAGCGCTCACGTTCCAGAACGCCCTGGCGCTTATGCTGGCGCTGGCGTGCGACAGAGATATAAAAGGCGGCAATATTTACCGTGTCATATTTTATCTGCCTCCGGTACTGTCTGAAGTGGTGGTAGGCCTTGTCTGGAGATGGATATATGATGGTAATTACGGACTTTTGAATTATTGGCTTCAGCAGATAGGGTTGTCTAACCTGGTTACGGATTGGCTTTCGAACCCTAAGACAGCCCTTACATGCGTAGCCGTGATCCACTGCTGGAAGGGTTTTGGATGGGGATTTATAATATTCCTGGCAGGATTACAGACCATACCGAGGCAGTTATATGAAGCCGCCAAGGTTGACGGCGCGTCAAGCTGGCAGTTATTCAAGAATGTGACAATACCTCTGATGATACCCGTATTTATACTGGTTTCTATCCTTACTGTGCTTGGTACAATGCAGGTCTTCGTGTTGATACTTTCGATGACAGGAGGGGGGCCGGGTTATCACACAGAAGTGCCTGTAACAAGGATACTCGCTTCGATGGTGGGCTCCTCCAGGTTCGGGTACGCGTGCAGTCAGGGCATAATGTTCGGCGCGGTACTCCTGGCTGTCTCATTTATACAGATAAAATTGTCAAAATATATGAAACAAGCGTAAAGGAAAATATGAAAGAAAGCACAAAATATAAGATTGAAAGGCATTCCAAGGATTTCCTGATACATATTTTCCTCATCGTAGTGTCTATTACGTGCCTGTTCCCTCTCCTATGGATGGCGGGATCCAGCCTGAAGACCCAGCAGACCATATTCTCGGACATGAGCATTTTTCCGAAGGATCCTATGTGGGGTAATTTTTATGACGCCTGGACCAAGGGCGGATTCGGGATGTATTTCCTGAACAGTTTGTTCTATACAGTTACGGTTGTGTTCGGGATAGTGATCATTTCTTCCCTGGCGGCGTTCGCGTTCTCACGGCTGAAATTCCCGGGCAAAAACATACTTTTTTACATGTTCCTTGGGGCGATGATGATACCTTTGCCGGGCAGTTTTGTGCCGCTCTATGTCTTGATGACAAAGCTCCATCTCATAAATACGAGGATAGGTTATATACTCTGTATGATCAATGTAGGACTTTCATTCAGCATATACCTGTTGAAAACATTTTTCGACAAGATGCCTATAGAGCTCGAGGATGCCGCGCGCATAGACGGCTGTTCCAGGCTCGGGATATGGTGGAATGTGGCGCTGCCTCTTGCCAAGCCCGCCATAGCAGTCATAATAATATTCAGTTCGCTGAATGTCTGGAACGAGTACATATTAGCCACGCTTATATTTTCCAGCAAGAGCCTTATGCCTTTACAGCGCGGCCTTATGATATTCCAGGGCACGCATATCACGGAGTATTCCCTTTTGATGGCGGGGATGACCATAACCACCGTGCCGATAATCCTCGTATATTTATTGATGCAGAGGCATATCATAAAGGGTATAACAGCGGGAGCGATCGTAGGATAAAAAGCCATGAAGAAAATAAGTTTAGCGATAATTTTATTTTTAGCGCTGTGTCCTTTGCGCTATGCCTGTTGCGCCGAGGAAGAGAATCTGTCTCCCAAAGATATGATTGTGCGGGCGTGGGAGGCATGGGGCGCGAAGGATTACGACAAGACATTCTATTGGACCAATAAATGCGTGGAGTTATATGGCGAAGAAGCTAAAAAACAGCAGGCTTCTTTGACAGGACTGCCTTCCACCGAAACAATAGACCAGTATGACGCGCTCAATGCCGTTGGTTCGAGTTTTTTTATCCAGGGAGAGGCGTACTTGTCCCAGGGTAAGGCAGAAGACGCTAAAAGGGTTTTTGATACAGCTATACGGGATTATAGTTATGCCCAGAATTGGGATCCCAGGGGATGGTACTGGAGCGTAAAAGAGAAAAGCCGGGCGAGCCTTGATAAAATGGAGGAAAAGCCGGCTGTGGCGGAAGCCGCTCCTGCCCCGAAAAAGAGATCGAAGACAACCATTACCCTCCATGACCCGGGTAAAGAGGATATCATAGATTATAAAAAATACGGCCATTTTAAAAATATAGGGACAGATAAATACGTGTATGCAGTTACCGATCAGGAAGGATTGACCCAGGCCGCGGGAGAGGGCATCTATCCCAATACATCCGGAGTGAACTGGGACCCGAACTACAAGAAAGTAAAATTGGAAGGCAGGCTGGAAGGAAGCCATTGGGATTACGTGAATACGGATGACCTGGAGGCGAATTTTTATAAATGGGCAAACGCGCCCGAACCCCAGGGTGTGCGTATGTTCTATGTGGGGCTCAGCCTTGAAAAATCCGGGCTTTTGAAACACGCGCTCAAGGCGTATTATTCTATCCTGGTTTATTTCCCTAAAACAGTGGGATGGACATATTTTCATACGCCATGGTATATATCCCAGGTTGCGGCGGACAGGATAGATTTTTTGTTAAGGCATCATCCTGAGCTTGAGATGGAAATAACCGGCGCGAAGGTAAGGGTGGAGAACGGCTTCGACAATGACATAGCGAACGACAGGTTTATAGTAAACCCGGGAGAGATCAGGAAACTGAATTTTTTTGACAATATAAAAAAGACTTTATTTAACTGGAAAAAAACAAGGATGGGCAAGGTTGTAAAACAGATAGGCGACGGCAGGGTGGATATCGTAAAACATGAAAACGGGCACTGGCAGTTAAGGGTCGAGGGCAGGCCTTATATCATAAAAGGCCTGGCCTATTCCCCAACTAAGATAGGGCAGAGCCCGGACGAAGGCACGCTGGCGGATTGGATGCAGGAGGATAGCGATAATAATAAAAAGATAGACGGGCCTTATGACAGCTGGGTGGATAAGAATTGGAATAATACCAGGGATCCCGAAGAAAAAGCGATAGGGGACTTCCAGCTATTTAAAGAAATGGGGTGTAATACCATAAGGCTTTATCATCACGCTTCTAATAGAGAGCTCCTGAAAGACCTGTATGACAGGTTCGGCATCATGGTGATAATGGGGGATCTTTTAGGCGCTTATACGGTAGGTTCGGGCGCGAGCTGGTATGAAGGCACGGATTATTCCAACCCGGAGCACAGGAAAAACATGCTGGAGAGCGTAAGAAAGATGGTGGAAGAATTCAAGGACGAGCCGTATGTGCTTTTCTGGATGCTCGGGAACGAAAATAATTACGGCGTGGCGAACAACGCCAAAAAGAATCCCCAGGCATATTATTCTTTTGTGAACGAAGCCGCTAAAATGATAAAGTCCATAGACAGGGACCACCCTGTGGCGGTATGCAGCGGAGATCTCCTGTTTTTGGATATATTTTCCAGATCAGCGCCGGATATCGATATATACGGTTCAAACGCTTACAGGGGCAAATACGGATTTGGCAATAGTTTTTGGGGAAACGTCAAAGATATCTGCGATAAGCCTGTCATGATAACGGAATACGGCTGCCCGGCTTATATGGAATCCAAGTCAAAGGAAGAAGCGGAAGACGCCCAGGCGGAGTATTTAAAAAATAACTGGGAAGATATAGTTTATAATTCAGCGGGTTTCCCAGGCGCGGGGAATGCTGTAGGCGGGATATTGTTCGAATGGCTTGATGAATGGTGGAAGGCTTACGAGCCTCTCGCGCATGATTCAAAAAGGAACTGGTCGGGCCCTTTCCCGGACGGATGGAATTATGAGGAGTGGCTCGGCATCGCGGGTCAGGGTAACGGGGAACACAGCCCGTTTATGAGACAGCTCAGGAAATCTTATTTTACTTATAAGGAGATATGGAATAGGTGAAAGGGGGTGCGTACATAGTTTAAAGTTTGAAGGTTAAAAGTTTAAGGTTTGAAGGTTAAAAAGATAAAAAAGGAGGAAGTATGAAAAAAAGTATCAGTTTGACATTATTGGCGGCCGCCGGGCTGATAGTATTCAGCATAGCGAGTTGCGGGGGTTCAAGCCAGCCGCAGGCGAAATCCATCATGCCGGAAGAAACAAAGCAGGTCGCGAAGGCGGATTATTCATATGACGAAGAAGGCGCACAAGCTTCTACTGATATGGAAAAAGCCGCCGTGGCAGTAACAACATTCAAAGGATTTCCTGTTTATAGCGACGCGAAGTCCCCTGATAACCATTTTATCCCTTCGGGGTATATGGGAGATTATTCGGACATAAAAATAGAAACAGCTTCTTTTGACAACCCTCGCGCGGGCACTACATGCATAAAAGTCAGTTATTCCAACGCCGCGAGTAACGGCGCGAGATGGGCAGGTGTTTACTGGCAAAGCCCCGCGAACAACTGGGGAGATCGTAAGGGCGGATTTGATCTGACAGGCGCCAAGAAACTAAGCTTCTGGGTAAGGGGAGAAAAAGGCGGGGAAAGGATAGAGGAGTTCAAGCTTGGCGGCATTACCGGGCTTTATCCTGATTCAGATATCGCAGGCATAGGGCCTGTTATGCTTACACCAGAGTGGAAGCAGTACGAGATAGATTTAAGCGGCAAAGACCTCAGTTATATAAGCGGCGGTTTTTGCTGGGCAACAAACCTGGATGTAAATCCTGATGGGGCTGTGTTCTATCTGGATGACATAAAGTACGAATAATTGTAAAATAGATTGCTTCGTTCGCTTCGGCGGACGAAGCAATCTTAAAAAACTCACATGAAAAAACCAACCAAAATAGCTATACTCGCGGGTATCATAATTTTAATAGCGGGACTATTATCTTTTTATATGTTAAATAAGCTGACGGGGCCATCCAGGGTTTATATAAAAGCTATGGAAGGAAACCGTTTTCAATTAATGGTGAATAACGCGCCTTATATCATCAAAGGCATGGTGTACAGTCCTGTGCCTATAGGCGAAAATCATACGTATGATTTCTGGAGTGATGCCAGGAAGCCTCATGTGATAGACGGTAAACTTATGAAAGACGCTGGGATCAACGCCATCAGGGTTTACCAGCCCGGTAAATATGTAAAGAATACAAAAGAGACCATGGGTGAATTATATAGCAAGTTCGGAATAATGACTGCCATGGGGCACTGGCTCGGTTTCTGGGAAAATCCTAATTACGCGGACCCTATTTTCAGGGAAAGAGTAAAAAAAGATGTCCTGGACATGGTAAATACCTATAAAAACGAAAAAGGGATATTATTGTGGATACTGGGGAACGAGAATAATATATCTTTTTCATACGGTCCCCAGAGCACAAATCTCTGGACTACGGATGAGATAGAAAATTTGAATGACCCGTTCCTGAAGAGACAGGCAAGGGCCAGGTTTTATTATTCATTTGTAAATGAGGTCGCGAAAGAAATACACAGGGTTGACCCTAATCATCCTGTGGCGCTCGCCAACGCGGAACTTACCGATATAGACGTGGCACGGGATGTCTCGCCTGATATCGATATACTCGGTTGTTCCATATATAGAGGTAAATCCTTCGGCAGTTTTTTCAGGCAGGCGAAAGATAAGTTCGGGAAACCAGTCCTTATAACCGAATTCGGATGCGACCGGTATGACGCGTTCCTGGAAAAAGAAGACCAGGCTGTCCAGGCGGAATTTATAGAAGCGGAGATAAAGGAGATCCAGAAAAATACCTATGAAGGGACCGGCGCCGGCAATTCCATAGGCTGTTTTGTGTTCGAATGGACGGATGAATGGTGGAAATTCATGGAGGATGACGCTGTCAGGTGGAGCATCCACGATACTATACCGAGTTGGTCGAACGGCGCGTATTATTTTGACATAAAAGCGCCCCAGAACCTGAATGTAAATGAGGAATGGTGGGGCATCTGCTCTATGGAAAAAAACAGTCCGGGACTTGACGATCGCATACCCACTCAGGCATACTTTAAGCTAAAGGAATTGTGGAAACAATAGGATAGAGGCTGCCAAGGCGGCAAAGTGACATTGTCAGTTTGCCGCCTTAATATGAAAATGATAAGAAAACGTATACAAAACTATGGTATTTTATTCGTGATGATAGCCTGCGGCATCTGGCTTACGGATTATTCTTATGCCCAGGAGCAGAATATCGCGGAGAGTTTCGGGTTATACAGCAGGGGTATAGAATATTACCATCAGGGTAAATTGTATGAGGCGAAAGAGACCCTTGAACAAGCAGTGAAGCTTGACCCGAGGAATGACGAAGCTCAGGGTTATCTTGACCTGGTAAACGCGGAAATATACATGAGGGAAAAAGGCAGGTTAGATACCTATAAAGAGATGGCTGAGATAAAGAGGGAATCTGATCCCCGTCTTCAGCCTCAAATCGAGCCAGGGTCAGAACCTGAACTTGAACCGGAACCTGAGCCTGAAGAAACCGAACCGGGATATCCTGAAGATGCTTCCGAAGAGGAAGAAGGGTTTTATGAACCCGAAGCCAAAAAATCTACCGGAGAGATAAGAGGTGAGTACAAGATGTCGTTCGGCGTAAGAGGGGACGACGTTATCTGGAAAGAGGCAAACGGCGATTATAATGAACGCAATTTCAGGATGATAGACCATAATTTCGGTAAGACAAATACTTTTGACACCAGGGTCTATGACAGGTTTAAGGTTGTTTTTGATACGAACAAACAGGGCGAAGGCCTGAATTTTCATTCGAATATCACCGTGGACCCCTGGAGTTTCAGGGGCAGGACGGATAAAATTACGATATGGGACGCTACCGGCACCGACAGCACGGAAGTAGAGTTGAAATACTGGTCAAATACAAGGAGTACCATAAACGAGATCATACCCACTTTGATTCAGGGCGACGCTATATCTTTACCGGAAATAAAAGTCATAGACGGGAAAACAACGGCTACTACGGTCACTGATACCTTTGGCCAGACTTATATCATACCCGAAACGGACATACATGAAACATTCCAGCCTGTAAGGGAATTATGGTTTGATTACTCCAATGATGACACTAAATTAAGGATATTCCCGTTCGGGCTGGAAGACCAGGCATTTTCTTCCGATGATCCCATGGGGCTTTCCAACCATCATATATATTGGGAGCCCAGTCCCTGGCTTGATGACTGGGAACCCGGTAATTATAATTCAGATTCTATCCCCACAGCTTCTTTTACGCCCGGGGAATGGTCGGACGACCTTTCGTTCTTTACCAGGGACAGCGAATTACAGCGGCTTACGGCATTGAGAGGAGCGTCTTTCCAGGGTAATCTGTCGGATACGACCGGCATCTCCGCTACCATAGCCACCCCTCAAACATTATGGCAGGAATATGACAATGTGACAGCTTTACCTGCCGCAATGAGGATGAAAACCCAGATGACGGACAACCTCATGATAGGTTTGATAGGCACTTCCAGGATCGGTTTCGATGAAGGAAGTGCGGATTCTTATAATAATGTGGCGGGCATAGACGCGAGTTATGACATCGGCCCGGGGACTAATATCGTGGCGCAGGTCAGCGCGAGCAAGAGCGAATACGACAGGATAAGTTCTTTCAAATCGGAAAAGCGGGGGAACGCCGGCCACGCCGCTTTAAAAAAAGAATCCGGGGTTGGGAACATGAAGATAGCTTTTACGCACATGGATGAGGCATTCGACCCCGGACTTGCCAATTACAGGGAAACGCGAAGGGACCAGTCATGGGGCAGGCACTTACATTTTAAAAAGCCGCTTGAATACAATATGTGGGGCGGCGGCTCGATGACATACGACGATATAGAGCCTTTCAGGATAGGAGACGGCGTAGATACAGGAAGGGACGTGATAAATTTCCGTCTTGATAAAAAAGACGCGTTCGAAGAAAAAATGGACAACCTGATAGCTTACAGGTACGTGAGAAATACGGATAACAAATACATAGAGGGGGTTGTAAGGGAAGAAAATACTTTCAGGATAAATCCCGAATGGACTTCAAAATTGTTATTTTTATACCATGACATGCCGAAAACAAAAGGCGGCATAGATCCGTTCCTGTACGATTCGGATACAGGGGAATATCTTGTAAACGCGGCGATAGAAGACGGGAAAGACCCGTCGCTGTCCACCTATTCCGCCGGCCTGGAATACGCGCCGGAAGAATGGATAAGTTTCTTCGGTATATATGAGAATACCAATGATTCCACTCTCGCGACAGGAGACCACCCAAGGGGACTTTTGAATAACACTTCTTTTAGTAACGTAACAAGGGATGGCAAGACCTATAAAGAAGAACTGCCTTTTTTATACAACCAGGGATTTTTTGACCTCCCGCCATACGAGCGTTTCAATATATACAGGGCCGGGATCTCGCTGAAACCCGCGCCGGGCCTGGGCATAGACTTGGATTTCACGAAAAATGATTTTAAATTCGCCCAGGGTATAGACGATAATCTTAACCATTTCGGAACGTCCTTAAGATATGAATTCAATCCAAAATTGACAGGGTTCCTTAAATACACCTTTTCGAAAGCGTACAATGTATACCGCTTGAATACAAGCGGAGATTTGAAGTACCAGAGCCATCATAATGTTTTCGCGGAATTCGACTATACTGTAAGCGAATACGGGCTGCTGGTAATACAGTTTGGCGAAGGTTCGGTGCTGTCCCCGATATGGGGCGCTACCGCGAGCCCCTTCGGGGATTTTTATCCTACGCTCGACACACAGCATATAATACGCGTCTATTATAACGGAAGATTTTAAATCAGGAATAATTTGCGGAGGCAATCATGGTCATGAGAAAAAACAGGATGTATGATAGTTACACATTTTCAGATCACGAGAAAAAGAATTTTTCCATATTGGAACTTATACGCAGGAACGGTCCTATCACAAGGGCTGATATATCCAAAGCCACAGACCTGAATATAGTGACGGTTTCTAATTATATAAATAGTTATATAGAAAAAGGATTGGTGTCTGAGGGAGGGATGGAGGCTTCTACGGGAGGCAGGAAGCCTACTATCGTGAAGTTAAACGACGACAGCATGCAGGCAATAGGGATTGACCTGGGCCACATGGATGTTTCCGGCGCGACCATGATAGGGTTAGTCACCAATCTCGCTGGGAAAATAGTAACCAAGGTTAAAAAGATCAGGGTAAAAGACAGCATGGATAAAGTCATAGAAGGTTCGCTTGACCTTATAGATGAATTATCCAGGAAAAAAGGCGTGGAGAAGGATAAGATAAAAGGCGTGGGCATAGGCATAGGCGGGGTCATAGACGAACATCTCGGCACGGTAAGGGATTCCACCAAGAACGGCATAAGGACAAGCTACCTGTCAATAAAAGGGATGATCGAGCAGAGGTTTGGATTCCCGTCTTTTATAGGGAATGACGCGACATTTGCCGCGTTCGGAGAAAAGATGCACGCGCTTCCTATGGATATACAAGACGCTATTTACATGTATTCCGATGTGGGCAGCGGCATAATCATAAAAGGCACGATGTATTGCGGGGCTTCAGGCAGCGCGGGGGAGATAAGGATAAATTATCCTCGTAACGGCGAATACCTGCAGGCATCGAAAAACCTTTCTTTTCTTCTTCCCACGGGCCTTGACCTGGGATTGGTAAGCCAGGCCAAAAAAATCATAAAAGAAGATAATATTAAGACAGTTATAATGGAGTTGTGCGATAACAAGTTCGACAATATTACGGTAGACTGTATAATAGAAGCAGCCAAGGCAGGAGATACTCTCGCGATAGAATTATTGGAAGACGGGGCAGTCAACCTTGGCGTAAGGATAGCGTACCTTGTTAATTTATTCAATCCTGAAATAGTAGTTATAGGTGGCGGCATAGAGAAGGCCGGGAGCTTGCTTTTAGAGCCGTTAAGAAGGACTGTAAGAAAATGGGCATTCGAAGAGCCGGCGAATATTGTTAAGATAATACCTGCCAGGTTAGGGGAAGATGCCGTAGCATTGGGCGCTGCAAGTGTTGTAATAAGAGACATTTTCATCCAAGCCTAAGTCCCTTAATGACACATTTAAGACACTGTCTTAAATGTGTCATTAGAGAATTTTTCCGTATCATAACCGTATCATTTGACAAAATATCAATAATATGATATACTTTTCCTCACAGGAGAAGGAATGCGCATAAGACGTATCATATTATTTTATTTTCTTGTATTTATTGCGGTTATAGCAATAAATCCTACCGTATCATCTACATATAGCCAATCAGAAGAAGATATAACACAATATATAATAGATTTATCCAAGGACATTTATAACTCTATCCCTAAACCGAGTTCGTCTGTTTTATATGGTTCAAAGGGAGAATTGAGATTAAAGCTTTTACTTTCTCCATGGGGAGAGTTAAAAGATGTATATGTTTCGGAATCTTCAAATAATAAAGAACTGGACAATTTATGCCTCAGAACAGTTTGGATGTATAAAAGATACCAGCCGTTCCCGGAAAAATTAGGAGAAAAGGATCTGTGGATAGAAGTGCCTCTTATTTTTGAGATGGAGGGGGTTGAGGACGCGGTAATCGCCAAATATCCGGACCAGGAAACAGCCAATTTAGGCATAAATGACGCTGTTGATATAGCGTTGGAAAACCATACAGCCGCGAAAATAGCGCGGGAAGAAATAGAATTATCCAAACTCAAAATAAGAGAAGCGCGCCGGGCGCTTTATCCCGCCGCGACAGCCAGTTATCTGGAAACTACGGGAAAGACCACAGGGACAACGCAGGATTTTACAGACAAAGAGTATAAACTTAAGTTCGAATATCCGTTATATTACGGCTGGAGGCTTAAATACGCGGTTGAGCAGGCAATGACCAACCTGAAAGCGTCCACATATAATTATGATAAGACCCTGCAGGACCTGAGGGCTGAGGTTGAATCCGCGTTTTACGCCTATATGGCAGGGAAAATGGACATAAAATTACACAGGGCCCTTCAGAGAGAAACAGAGGCTATATTCGCCGGCGCCAAGAAAAGATTTGAGCTTGAGCTTATTACCAGGAACGAATTCCTTCAATTGGAATCTCAGATGCAGCAGATACATTATCAGATTATATCAAGCGAGAATGAGTTGGCAATGGCAAGGCTTGCCTTGGCCCAGGCAGTCAATATCAGGGAAGGGGAAGATGCCATAGATATAATAGACAAAGATCCTGCCAGAGACCTGGAACCCGTCATTATAGACACCAGCCTGGAGGATTGTATGGAGCTGGCGTTTAAAGCCAGGCCGGACCTTAAGGCGAAAGAGTATATGCTGGAGTTCAATGATTATGAACGAAAGATAGCGGAAAGCAAAAATCAGCTAAAAGTGGATCTCACGGGTTCGTATGGCCGCTCGGGCGGCGCGTTTGAGAGTGAAACTTTGTCGCTTGATCCGGATTGGTATTTGGGTTTTAAAGTGACCAAACCTTTAGGCGGCAATACCCTCTCCACCTCATATACACAGGATAAAACGAGCCAAAAACACGGCCAGTCAACAAGGACCGAGTCCGAAAGCAAATCCGTAGAGATGGGATTGCTGGACGGGCTTCAACGTTTTTCCGAAGAAAAGTCCGCGGAGATAGGATATAAAAAAGCGAAAGATGAGCTTGAACAGGCAAGGGACGCCATTATCAAAGAAGTCAGGGAGTCGTATTTGAATTACAAAAAAGGCCTGGTCCAGACAATGACAAATTTAAATAAAATAAAATACAGGGAAGAGGAGCTTAAGATTACCAAGGCCCGCGCGGAATTAAACGAGGCGTCTTTATCAGAGTTGATACAGGCCCATATGAGCCTTACCGATGAAAAAGCTTATTATATAGAGGCGCTGGGAAGTTTATATCAATCCCTGGCGAAACTGAACAAGGCTACCGGTTATTCGCTGTTCCTGGACGATGAGAATTTTGAACTGGCAAATGTAAAATAGCGAGGATATCATGAAAAAAAGATACAAGATATTGATCATAGGTTTTATAGCTTTATGGGCACTGGTGTTCGGATTGATGTGGATGAAGACGGTAATGAAAAAAAGCCCGGCCGTTGACGCGGACGCTTTAAAGCAGATCGCTGCCGGCCGGATGGCCGGCGGAGAAGCGGGGATCGAAGGCGGAGAGGAAGGGCGGGCAGGCGAAGCTGTTCCTGTAAGATGTTATAAAGTCGCGCGCACGGATTTCAAGGATGACCTTCCTGTCATGGGTACTATCAAAGGCGCGCTGGAGATACCCCTCAAATTCGAGATCAACGGAGTAGTGGAATCCATAAACTTTCGGGAGGGGGATGTTGTAAATAAGGGAGAAATAATAGCGTCCCTTAATAAAAAAGACGCGCAGTTAAAGATAGATTACGCGAAAAGCAAGTTAGAGTCCGCAAAAACACAAGCCCTCGCCGCGAAGAAAAAATATGAGATACATAAGAATCTTTATGATATAGGAGGCATTATAAAAGCGAAACTGGAGGAAGTTGAACTGGAGGCAAAAGGCGCGGCTGAGCAGGCTAAATCAGCCGAAGTGGAAGTTAAATCCTCGGAAGCGGAATTCCAAAAAACAGACCTGTCCGCTTCCCGCGAAGGCGTTTTAGGCGCGAGGGAAGCGGAGGCGGGGGAGTTCGTGACGCCTAATAATAAAATATCCACGCTCTATGACGTAGGTGAGGTATTCGCGGAACTCGGCATAGTGGAGAAAGATATCGATAAAGTTACCATAGGGCAGGATGCTACGGTAACGGTTGACGCGCATCCCGGGGCTGTGTTTAACGGCAAGGTAGATTATGTGTACCCTGTCATAGAAGGAAAGTCCAGGACGCTGACAGCCAAGGTCAGGCTTCCAAATCCGGATGTCCAGCTTTTGCCCGGGATGTTCGTAAGGGCGATGATAACCGTCGCAGAATTTAATAACGCGCTGGTTATCCCGAGCCTGAGCCTGAATAAAAAAGACGAAGGATATTTTGTGTCAACGGTCAACGGGCAGGATATGGTAGAAATCAAACCCGTAACAGTAGAATACATTACCACGGACTATTCAGTTATAAGCGAAGGGCTTAATGAAGGCGACCTGATAGTGACGGAAACTCCTCAGGAATTAAAAGAAGAAATGCCAGTTCAGGTTATAGAAGTACAGGAAAATACCCCGGCCAGATGAAACTACCAGACCTCTCGATAAATAAGCCAGTAACCGTAACCATGATTTTTTTAGGGATTGTATTAATGGGCCTGATATCGCTCGGCAGGCTCCCGCAGGAATTATTCCCCGCGATCTCTTACCCCCAACTCACCATCGTAACCACATACGAAAACGCCGCGCCTGAGGAAGTAGAAACCCTTATAACGAAAATAATAGAGGAAGCGGTCGGCACCGTAGGCAACCTTAAACGCATCAGTTCCACTTCTAAAGAAGGCATTTCTCTTGTGACAACGGAATTCAATTGGGGGACCAATATGGATTTCGCCTCGCTCGGGGTAAGGGAAAAGATAGACCTTGTGAAGGAAAGACTTCCTCTTGGTTCGGCGGACCCGATCGTAATGAAATTCAACCCGTTCGAACTGCCTGTAATGTCGCTCAGCGTTACGGGAGAACAAGCCCCATCGGAACTTTTGAAACTTACCAGGAAATTCATAAAGGATGAACTGGAAAAAGTCCCGGGCGTGGCGTCTTGCAATATAACAGGAGGGCTGGAAAGGGAGATAATGGTGGCAATTAACCAGGGGAGGCTGAGGGCGTCGGGCATAGCTATAAATAAGGTAGTGGACGCGTTGAAATCCTCCAATCTTAACTATCCTGCCGGCACCATAGAAGAACATTTTTACGAGTATCTCATACGTACTATAGGAGAATTTGAAGTAGTCCCCCAGATAAAAGAAACGGTTGTGGGGACCGAAGAGCAGGAAGATTCCAGGACCGCTTTGGAAAGCCCCGAAGAACGAAAGAAAAGAGAGGAAAAAGCGAGGCTTATATATCTGAAGGATATAGCGGAGGTAAAAGACACGTTCCAGGAACGCACCAGTATCTCAAGATTTAACGGCAAAGAAAATATATCCGTAGCTATCTTAAAACAGGCCGGCTCCAATACCCTGCAGGTGGCGGATAATATCAAAAAGAGGCTGATAGATATAAAAAAGGACCTGCCTGCCGGTATAGACGTAAATGTCGTATATGACCAGTCTATCTTTATAAGAAAATCCATAAGGGATGTAGGGGATGCCGCGTGGCAGGGAGGATTCCTGGCGTTTCTTGTATTATGGTTGTTCCTGAAAAAATTAAAACCGGCCCTGATAGTCGCGCTTTCCATTCCTATCTCGATAATGATAACTTTTACCCTGATGTATTTCAGCGGCATAAGCCTTAATATGCTTTCGCTCGGCGGCCTTGCCCTCGGCATAGGTATGCTTGTGGACGCGGGCATCGTAGTCATTGAAAATATATCTAACCATATTCAGTCCGGGGAGGAATTAAAGGAAGCCGCGAGGGTCGGGGCGAATGAGGTAGAAAGCCCGATATGGGGCTCGGTCATGACAACTGTTGTCGTGTTTTTGCCTATGATATTCGTTACAGGTATCGCGGGCCAGTTGTTCAAAGAGGTCGCTATAACGGTTACCTATTCTCTTATGGCGTCCCTCTACGTATCTCTGGCGTTAATCCCCCTGTTCGTTACGATCGGCAAGAAAAGAAAAACCGGTTCCGGCGGACCAGCCCCTATGGGCGCAGGATCGGAACTGAAATTGATTAAATGGATGGGGACGATATACGGCAAGTCTCTGCCTATAGCGCTTAAAAATAAATGGCTGATACTGTCAGGGGCTCTTATCCTGTTCTTGTTCAGCATAGTTATATTCACGTTCCTCAATAAAGAATTCATGCCCAAAGTAGACCAGCGCGAATTTATCATGAAGGTAAACCTGATGACAGGCACGAAACTCGAGATAACCGATTCCAATGTCAGGAAGATAGAAGAAAAACTCTTGGATAATAAAGATGTGGAGAGCGTGGCCGTTACCATAGGTTCCAGCAAGGAAAGAGCCGCGGGCGACATGGTCGAGACCCTGGGATCGCACCAGGCCAATATCATCGTCAACCTCAAGAAGGGCAAAGAAAAGGGAAAGCTGAATACCTCCCAGATAATACAGAACCTGAAGAAGAAATTGGATAAAGAAAACCTGGAAGGCGCGGAGATAGAATATATCCTGCAGGAAAGTATTTTTAAGAGCGCGCTCATGGGTAGCGCGCCCATAGTCATAGAGATAAAAGGCCACGACCTTAACTTTACAAAGAAGCTTTACGAAGAGCTCAATTCCGGCCTTGCCAGGATACCCGGTGTCTATGGCATAAGGACAAGCCTCGCGCCTCCTGCGCCTGAGACAAAGGTGAATATCATTAAGGACAAGGCGGCGTTATATAATCTTTCAGTGGGCTCCATATCCCAGGCCGCGCATGTCGCTATCAAAGGCGTTACAGCTACTAAGTTCAAGGAAGAAGGCAGGGAGATAGACATAAAAGTAAGGCTCAGGCCTGAAGACAGGGAGAAACTCTCAAGTGTCAGGAGCATATTGATCCATTCGCCTTTAGGGATAGAAGTGCCGCTTTCGGAGGTCGCTTACATTTCACACGGCTTAGGTCCGAGCGAGATAAAAAGGCTTGACCAGCAGAGGGTGGTATTGATGACCGCGAATGTGACAGGAAGGCCGCTTGACAAAGTAATAGGGGATGTGAATAAGGTAATAGATTCCACAATGGCAAAGCACGCGGATATCAAAAAGCAGGCCGTGAGACAGGTAGAGAAGGATTTTACGATCGAACTCGCGGGCGAGAACCAGGAGATGAAGGAATCATTTTTGAGTTTATTGTTCGCGTTGCTCCTTTCCATAGTCCTGGTATATATGATCATGGCGAGCGAATTCGAGTCATTCTGGCAGCCTTTTATCATCATGTTTACCCTGCCTTTATCTTTGATAGGCGTGACGTGGATTTTATTCCTGACAAGTACGCCCATCAGCGTAGTGGTTATATTAGGTGTTATTGTCCTGGGCGGAGTTGTCGTAGATAACGGGATTGTGTTGATAGATAAGATAAATGGCTTCAGAAATGAAGGCGCTGATATTGTAACAGCGGTAAGCCGCGCGGGAGCGAACAGGTTAAGGCCTATAATGATGACATCGTTTACCACGGTTTTAGGGCTTTTTCCGCTGGCGCTTGGCCTGGGAGAAGGTTCCGAACTCCAGGCGCCGATGGCAATAACAGTAATAGGAGGCCTTACTGTATGCACCTTCCTGACCCTTTTTGTAATACCCGCGCTTTATACCATGGCCGCGTCATGGCTGGAAAAAAGAAAACCACAGGTTGATGCGATAAAGATACCTGTTGAAGACAAACAACAAGTGTATCTTCCACAGAAGCCTGCGCTGGAAATGATCGCCGCGCCTGTAAAAGCATTGGCTGAAAAAGAAAAGCCAAGCGGCCCGTATCTTACCAGAAGGCAGAACCAGCTGCTCGAACATATAAAAAAGACAGGAAGGATAACAAGAAAAGAATATTCCGACCTGTTTAAAATATCGATACCCACGGCGGCGCGGGATTTGAGATGTCTCATGGATAAAGGTTTCCTTAAGGCAGAAGGCCCGCTCGGACCGGGCAGGTGGTACGAATTAAAGTAGGGGCGAAAAATATTTCGCCCCTACACAGGATTATAATATGTCTCTCTCCAGTTATTCCGTAAATAAACCTGTCAGTATAACAATGTTTTTTATAGGCATTGTTATATTAGGCACCGTTGCCCTCACAAGACTGCCTGTCGAGTTAAAACCCAATATTTCCTACGGGGATATAAGTATAATAGTAGCGGTCCGGGGCGGCATGCCCCCGCAGGAAGTCGAGAGCATGGTCACGAAGCCGATAGAAGAGGCTGTGTCCACTGTTTCCCATCTCGAGAATATCTATTCCACATCAAAGGCGGGCGAATCCAGGATATGGCTTGAGTTCGAGCCGGGCATCAATATGGATTTCGCGGCGCTGGAAACCAGGGAAAAATTCTCCAAGATAAAAGACAAACTCCCCAAGGAAATCGAGAAACCAATATTAGCCCAATACAAGGAATCTGATACCCCCATAATGATCCTCGCTATTACAAGCAATGCCCATACTGTGGAGACGCTTAGGAGGGTTGTGGATGAGCAGATCAAAGAGAGGATATTGAGAATAGAGGGTGTGGCTAATGTGGATGTCTACGGGGGCAGGGAAAGAAAGATCCTGGTTGAGATAGACCAGTCAAGGCTCCAGGCGCATCACGTGCCAATCGATTATGTCGTGAGTTCGTTGGGAGCGAATAATTTCAGCCTGCTCATAGGAGACCTTCCCAGGGAAAAAAATAAATATCTTATAAGAGCGCTTGGAACTTTCGAGACGACTAAAGACATAGAAAATATAGGCGTGAGCGTTACCCCGCAAGGCTCGGTGATAAAACTCAAAGATGTCGCTATTGTAAGAGATTCATTCATGGAGGCCGCGAGCTACGCCAGGACGGATATAGAGCCGGTTGTTTCTATATATATCCAGAAAGAATCCACCGCCAATACGATCAAGGTTGTCAGCGGCATAAAAAGGGAACTTAACCAGATAAAGGGCATAGTAGACAAGAATATTTATATAAAGACTACGCTTAACCAGGCGGATGTCATCAATGACGCGATAGACGCGGTAAAGAGTTCCCTTGTGATTGGCGCTATCCTTTCCATATTGATACTTTTGTTGACGCTGAGAGATTTCAGGCCTACTTTTATAATAGCTGTTACCATCCCCATTTCGGTCATGTTTACTTTTATGCTGATGTATTTTCAAAAACTCTCCATTAATGTAATGACATTGAGCGGCCTGGCGCTCGGCATAGGCATGCTGGTGGATAATTCGATAGTCGTACTGGATAATGTGGATAAAAAAAGGTCTGGACTCCTGCCTCTTGCCGGCTGGAGAGAGAACGACAAAAACGCGGTCATAGAAGGCGCTTCGGAAATGGCGCTCGCTATAATAACATCCACCATAACCACGGTAATAGTATTTCTTCCGTTCGCGTTCGTCAATAAAGAAACAAGGATGCTCTGGAGCGGGCTCGCCTTCACCGTTACCTATTCCCTTTTAACGAGCTTATTCGTGGCAATGACGCTTGTGCCCACCCTTCTTAGCAAAATGGCGCGTAGACCAGCGGAAAAGAAAATAGAAAAGGTATCGAAAAAAAGGATGGCCTTTAAGTTAAAGGTTATGTATCGCAAAGGCCTGATCATAGCGCTGAGGCGGAGATACGCGCTGATAGCCGCGGCTTTATTTATATTGGGCATCGCTGTATTTTTCGGGATGAAACTGGACAAGGAATTCATGGTGGAGGCGGAAGAAGGCCGTTTTACGATATTCGCCGAGCTCGAGCCCGGCGCTAAATTGGACGTGACGGATAAAATGGCGAAAGAACTCGAGGCCAGGCTGGCTAATATAAAAGAGATAAAGACATTCACATCCAGGATAGAACCATGGTCTTCCAAGATATACGTCAAATTAGTACCCGTGAGGGACAGGGCGGCTTCTACAAAAGAAGTAATGGATTCGATACGTACGGAAGGAGACGCTGTCGCAAGGCGTTACAAAGGCGGATTTATATATTTTTCGGAACTGGAAGAAAGCGGCTTAAAAGAATTGACGCTGGACCTGTACGGATATGATTACAAGATATTGAAAGAGACAGCCATATCCATAGCCACCAGGCTTGGCAGTATAGACGGGCTCCAGGACATCAGGATGTCCAGGATAAGCGGCAGGCCTGAATGGCTTGTCAAGATAGATAAACAGCGCGCGGGCCTGTTCGGGTTTACGACGCAGCAAGCCGCGGAGACCCTTCATGGCGAGATAAGGGGATTAAGGGCGACACTTTTTCATACCGAGGCCAGGGAGGTAGAGACTGTCACGAGGCTCCAAAAAAAATACAGAGAAAAACTGGATGACGTTAGGAGGCTCGCGCTCTACACTTCCGAGGGAGAGAGCGTACCTCTGGAGCAGATATCGGATCTCGTGCCTGATATAGGGATGAGTGAGATTATAAGAAAAAATAAGACAAGGGTTGTGCATATAACAGCTATGGTCTCGAAGGGTTCTTTGCAGAAAGCGGTGGAAAAGGTAAAAATAAACCTGCGGGACATGGAGTTCCCGAAAGATTATTTCTGGAGAGTGGGGGGAGATTACGAGAGGAATGTAAAGAGCGAAAAAGAATTATCCGCGTTCCCGTTTTCTTTCAAGTCCCCTTATGTCCAGATGCCGGGTGTCTTATGGATAACCCTTTTACTGGTTTTTATGGTGCTGGCCTCTCTGTTCGAATCTTTTTCCCAGCCTTTTGTAATAATCCTGTCCGTGCCGTTCGCTATAGCCGGGGTTGTGGCAGCCCTTTTCATATCGCATAAACCTATATCCCGGGGCGTTATTATCGGAGCCATAATGCTCGCGGGCATCGTAGTTAACAACGCCATCATATTGGTGGACAGGATAAACTTCCTAAGGATAAAAAAAGACGGCGCCAAAACAGGCAGGCACTGGGATATATTACGCGCGTCTATAATGGCGGGAGAAGACAGGCTAAGGCCTATATTCATGACTACCGCCACCACGGTACTTGGCCTTGTGCCCATGGCGTTCGACAGAAGCGAGTCCGCGAACCTGTGGTCACCTCTGGCAATAACCGTTATCGGCGGGCTGGCGTCTTCCGCGATATTGACGCTTTTTCTGGTGCCGAGTGTTTATATGATATTCGAGGACCTGAATAGCGCGGTATTGTCACCTAAAAGATTATTACTGTTTATTCGCAGAAGGGTTTATGGTATAATAACCAGAAAAGCATAAGGAGATGAAATTATGGATAAAACACTGCGTTCGATACTATGGATACTGGTAGGGTTGGTGGTATTGAGCAGTTTCAGCACAGCCTGGTTTTTTCTTTCCAAGGAAAAGCTTTATAACGAATATACTAACCTGGAAGAGTTGTTCAAGACTACTATGGATAAGCTGAATACGGAGCTTACCATGGCGACGAATGAAAAGGCGGAGTTGAATTCAAAATTACGGACAATAGAGGAAAAATTCAATATCCTGGAAGCAAGCCATTCGAACCTGAAATCCGAACACGAGACTGTGGCGGGTGAAAGGGATTCCCTGAAAAGGGAACTCGCGAGCGCCAGAAAAGGCAGGGCGTTCCTTGAAAAGAGATTGAAGGAAATGGAATCCGATATATTTGTCGCTACTATGCTTAACCAGAAGGCGGGCCTGGAAGCGGAGATCGACAAATTAAAAAATGACGTAATAGCGAAAGAACAGGAAATATCAGGGCTAAAAACCGAAAACAAGGACAAGGATTTAAAACTGGCTAAACTGGAAGAGGACAAGGCCTCGGCGTCCTGGAAGCTTACTTCGGAAAATAATATACTCAGGTCCAGGGTATCGGAATTCGAGAAGATAGCGAAGGAATATAATAATATTCTTACGGAAAAAGAAAATATGAATTCCAGGATTGCCAGGCTCGAAAGCAACCTAGAGCATAAAAACATGGAAATAGACAGGTTTAAGACTGCGGTTAAAGAAAGCGCGGCCAGGTTCCAGGAAGCCAGGGCAGAGGCTTATCATGCCCCGGAAGAGGTGGATCTGCCCCCGATCGTGGCGCAGAAGACAGCCAGGCTTACTACACCGTCGCTGGAAAGGATAGGCGAAGATCCGGGATTAAAAGGCAGGGTAGTCACGGTCAACAAAGAGCATAATTTCGTGGTTATAGACCTGGGCAAGCAGGATGGGATAGAGATAGGCAATATGTTTAATGTTTACCGGGGGCTGGCGCTGCTGGGCTCGGTAGAGATCATACAGGCGCGTGACAGGATCGCCGCGGCTGATATAAAAAATTTGAAAGACGGCATGGACATAGAGATCAATGACACTGTTGTAAAAAGATGAGCGATGGACCTTTCGAAATTTTTGGCAATATTAGATTTCAAAAAGAAGGTAAGCACTAAGTCCCTCGTCTTATTTACCAGGCAGCTCTCCACACTCATAGCGGCAGGCCTGCCGCTCGTAAAAGCCCTCAGGACACTCCAGGACCAGCTGGAAACCGGGACTTTGAAATCCGTTATAAAATCAATAGCCGATGACGTGGAAAGCGGTTCTAATTTTTCGGACGCGCTCGCCCATTTTCCTAAAGTATTCCCGGATTTTTACGTAAACATGATAAAGGCGGGAGAGTTAGGGGGCATGCTCGAGGATATATTGAAGCGGTTGTCCGAATTCCTGGATAAGTCGCAAAAGTTGAAAGACAAGGTAAAATCAGCCTTGATGTACCCCATGTTCGTCATGATAGTGGCGGTACTCATACTTATCATGCTGATGGTATTCGTTATACCTACTTTTACGAGCATGTTTTCGGAGGTAGGGGGCAGCCTGCCTCTTCCCACGAGGATATTGATTGTCGTGAGCGATATCACGAGGAAGTTCTGGTTCCTTATACCCCTTATTCCGGTGGGGGTAATCGCGTTATATAAGTCGATTATAAAAAATCCTGACAGGAGATTGATAGTGGACAGGATGAAACTCCACATACCGGTTGTGGGGAATCTAATACAGCAGATAGCGGTCGCGAGATTTTCAAGGACGCTCGGGACGCTGCTTTCAAGCGGCGTCCCCATACTCGCGGCGCTGCAGACAGTCAGGGATACGGTAGGGAATGAATTTATCGCCAGGGCGGTCATCCAGGTCAAGGACAGCATAAAAGAAGGAGAAAGTGTAGCCGGGCCAATGGAGGCAAGCAAGGCTTTTCCTCCGCTTGTCACAAAGATGGTCGGCATAGGGGAAGAAACAGGGGATCTGGCAAAGATGTTGATACAGATCGCGGATAATTTCGAGGATGAAGTGGATACGGCCGTGAGCGGGCTTACGTCCCTTCTTGAACCTTTGCTCATAGTTTTCATGGGCCTTGTTGTTGGATTCATCGTGGTATCGATGTTTATGCCGCTGTTCTCCCTGGCGAAACTAATAGAAT
Source organism: Candidatus Omnitrophota bacterium (assembly GCA_041653835.1). Classification (GTDB taxonomy): domain Bacteria; phylum Omnitrophota; class Gorgyraeia; order Gorgyraeales; family Gorgyraeaceae; genus UBA10183. The sequence continues at coordinate 24,494 of JBAZEP010000005.1, read as the reverse complement.
AAAAATGGATAAAAGAGGATTTTCTTTATTGGAGTTGATCATAGCCATAGCTGTATTGGCTGTAGGGCTGATTGGGGTATTACAGATATTTCCGATCGGCTTGAGGGCATCACAGCGCGCCGGCATGATGACGAAGGCGTCTTTCCTCGCGCAAAATAAGATAGAAGACGTGAAATTGGCGGGATTCGAGGCGATTACGGAACTTCCCCCGAAAATACCCCTTTCCGGCAGGGATGGGGATTTCGATTGGTCTATAGAGATAGACAATGTTTCACTTGAAGGGGTGGAATCAGGCGCTGACATGAGGAAAGTTACCCTTACTGTCAGCTGGCCCGAACGCAACACCGTGAGGTCCAAAGATTTTATTACATATGTCGCTAAATAGAGGCCGGGGGTTTACCCTCGTGGAAATACTTATAGCGCTGGCTATACTCGCGATGATAGTAGCCTCCACGTTCACTATCTTCCAAAGCGCTTCGAAATCCTGGCAGAAGGGCGAGACAAGGAGCGAACGTTATCAAAACGCGAGGAGCGCGATTTCCAGGATGAACGCGGAAATAAGCCAGGCGGTAATCAATTCCAACCCTCTTTGTAAATTTACGGGTAACAAGAGCGGGATCAGTTTTATTTCTTTTGTATCCACGGGTTCAGGCGTATTCGAATTGAGCGAGGTGGAGTTCTGGCTGGACAACGATAAAAAACTCCTTATGCGCGATGATGACCTGGATCCGGATTTCAATTTCGAGACGTATGACCACAGCGAGGCGTTGAGCGAGAACATAGCCGAGCTGGAATTTTCGTATTCAGATGGAAGCGCCTGGCTGGACAGCTGGGATTCAGGCGAGGCACCGGCTACCGGCCTGCCAAAAGCGGTCAGGATAAAGATAAAGGTAGAGGATAAGAAATCCAAAGAAGGCGAGATATTCGAAGTTATAGCACGCCTTAGGACAGCATAAAATAGGGATTCTATCATGAAAATAGGCATTATAGGCCCTCCACAATCCGGCAAAACAACGATATTCAAGATCCTGCTGCAATCCGCGGATATTACAGGGGATATCGGCATGTTCAAATTCATGGACCAGCGGATAGAAAAACTGAGCGATATATTTTCCTCCAAGAAAAAGGTCTATCCGGAAACAGCTTTCCTGGATATCAGCATGGACGCGGGATTCACGGGCAAAGAATATTCCAAACTGCACGATATAGACCTTTTCATATGCGTGGCGAACGCGTTTTTCAGCGAGGATCCAAAAAAGGAGCTGGAAAGCTACATGACGGATATCATACTGTCGGACCTTGAAGCCATACAATCCAGGATCACCAGGATAGAGAAAGAAAGAATGAAGATAAAGACCGATATCGAAGGTGAAATGAAATTATTGAAAAAATGCCAGGATTCCCTGGAGAATTCAAAACTTTTACGCAATATAGGCCTTACCCGGGACGAGTTGAAACTTTTTTCAGGATTTTCGTTCATAACCTTAAGGCCGATAATCGTTGCGGTAAACCTTGAGGAAGGGAAATCCGAGGACAAGATAAAACCGGCGGAGGAATATTGCTCCTCTATGGGTATGAGGAGCATAAGATTCTTTGGAAAGACGGAACTCGAGATGCTGGAATTGGATCCCGGGGAACGCGAGCAGTTTTCAAAGGAAATGGGATCAGGATATAATTTCAGGGAAAAGATGTCAAAATTCATATGCAAAGAATTGAACCTCCTTACATTTTTTACAGCCGGAGATAAAGACACCACAGGATGGCATCTGGAATCCGGGCTGCCTGTCATAGAAGCGGCAGGCAAGATACATTCCGACATAAAAAGAGGCTTTATCAGGGCGGAGGTCGTGAATTACGAGGACTTTGTAAAGTACGAAGGCAATATGCAGAAGGTGCGCGAGGCAGGGTTGTTGAAGATCGAGGGGAAAGAGTATATCGTCAAAGACGGCGACATGCTGAATATCCGTTTTAATGTCTAATGTCACATTTAAGACATTGTCTTAAATGTGACATTAGAGGGTATGGAAAGAGCGAAAAACAGGAGGCAAGATGCGGAAGATCAGAAGGGCGCTTATAAGTGTGTCGGACAAGGCAGGACTGGACGAGTTGGTAAAGGTATTGAATGAATTCAAGGTAGAGATATTGTCCACGGGCGGTACAGCCAAACTTATAGCGGGACTGGGCATACCTGTTAAATCCGTGTCTGACTATACAGGGTTTCCGGAAATGCTGGACGGCAGGGTGAAGACATTACATCCGAAGATCCACGGCGGGCTCCTGGCTATCCGGGATAAAAAAGAGCATATGGAACAGATCGAAAAACATGATATAGGCCTTATAGACATGGTGGTGGTAAATCTTTATCCTTTTGAAAAGACGGTTGCCAAGCCGGGCGTGGAATTAAGCGAGGCGATCGAAAATATAGATATAGGCGGGCCCAGTATGCTGCGTTCGGCCGCCAAGAACTCCAGGGATGTAGCGGTGGTATGCAATCCGGAAAGATACAGGGACATTATAGAAGAAATGAGGAAGAACGACGGCGCTATTTCGGATGGACTGCATTTTAAACTGGGCGTGGAGGTCTTCGAGAAAACATCAAAATACGACACCGCGATATATAATTTTCTGAAAAAACAGGTGAAAGGCGATAGCGCGGCGGCAGAGGGCGGGGATTTTCCGGATACCCTTGAATTGAAATTTGAAAAGGCGCAGGGATTGAGATACGGGGAAAACCCCCACCAGAAAGCCAGTTTTTATATAGATAAGAAAATGAACGCCGTAGGCATTTCCCGCGCAAGACAGCTCCATGGCAAAGAGCTGTCATTCAATAACATAATAGACCTGGACGCGGCGCTTGAGATAGTGAAGGAATTCAAAGAGCCGGCGGCAAGCGTTATAAAACACACAAATCCGTGCGGCGCAGCTGCCAATAAGACATTAGCGGAGGCGTATAACAACGCCCTTGATTGCGACAGGCTTTCCGCGTTCGGGAGCATTGTGGGCCTTAACAGGGAAGTCGATCTAAAGACAGCCGAGGCGATAATCAGCGCGGGTTTTACCGAATGCATCATCGCGCCTTCGTATGAGAAAAAGGCGCTGGAAGTTTTGATGGCGAAGAAGAACCTGAGATTAATAGAGACAGGGGAACTTAAAGGCATAGAAAAAGACTATGACCTTAAAAAGGTCGTAGGCGGGCTCCTTATACAGGACAGGGATATTTTAAGCATAGAAGAAAAAGATTTGAAAGTGGTCACGAAGAAAAAACCATCGAAGGAAGAAATAGCGTCTTTGCTTTTTGGATGGAAGATAGTGAAACATGTAAGATCAAATGCCATAGTCCTTGCGCAGGCAACCAGGACGGTAGGGATAGGCGCGGGACAAATGTCCAGGGTTGATTCGATGGTTATCGCCATAATGAAATCCCAGGGCCTTTCCAAAGGCGCCAGCTGCGCGAGTGACGCGTTCTTTCCAAAAGAAGACGCGATAGAGGCGGCTGAAAAAGCCGGTATAACGAGCATAATCCAGCCGGGCGGCTCCATACGCGATGAATACGTGATAAAGGCATGCGATAATGCCGGTATCAGTATGGTCTTTACCGGAGCCAGGCACTTCAAACATTGATTTGATATGGATTATAGCGGCGCCGTAGATTATGTTAATTCCTTTATAAATTTCGAGAAAATACCGAAATACGGATACGCGTCTTCGTTCAAATTAGGGAGAATGGAGGCAATTTTAAAGGAACTGGGCGATCCGCATAAAGATTTGAATATTATCCATGTGGCCGGGTCAAAGGGAAAAGGGTCCACATGTGCTGTCGCGGCTTATATTTTGAAAAAAGCCGGGTATAAAGCCGGTTTATATACATCCCCGCACCTTGTGGAGTTCAGGGAACGCATCAGGATATTGGTAGGCAGGGGCGGAGCGGATAAATTCGAAGGCATGATAAGCGAAGAAGGATTCCGCAGCCTTGTCGAAGAGATAAAGCCTGTCGCGGAAAAATTCAGGGACCACAAGACTTTAGGCAAGGTGTCTTTTTTCGAGATAGTGACGGCATGCGCTTTTTTGCATTTCAAAAAAAATAAAGTTGACGCCGCGGTCCTGGAGACAGGCCTCGGGGGCAGGCTTGACGCTACCAATGTCGTGGTGCCTTTGGCAGCGGGGATAACGAATATAAGCCTGGAACATACCGATAAATTAGGCAGCAGGCTGGAAGATATTGCGGCGGAGAAAGCCGGGATAATAAAAAGACAGGGTAAAGTTGCCGCAGCCGTACAGGGAAAGGCGGCGGCGGGAGTAATAAGAAAAATTTGCGCTGAAAGAAACGCCGAGTTGTATGAGATAGGTAAAGATATAAAATATTCTATCGTGGATTCGGATGAGAAAAGCCAGGTTTTTGATTTAAAAGGGCCGGGGTATTATTATAGAAATCTGGAAACGCGGTTGCTCGGCCGCCATCAGGCGGAAAACGCTTCTCTTGGCATAGCCATGCTTAAGCTTCTGGACCCGGCCAGGTTTAATATAGATGAAAACGCCATAAGAAAAGGGTTGAAGAGCGTAACGTGGCCCGGGAGATTGCAGATAGCCCGGAAAGCTCCATATATAGTTTTGGACGGCGCGCATAATCCGGCCAGCGCGTTGGCATTGGCAGGTTCGATAAAAAAAACGTTCGATTACGGGAAATTGATATGCGTGTTCGGCATGTCCAGCGATAAGGACATAAAAGGCACGAGCGCCGTGCTTGAAAAGATAAGCGATATTATGATACTTACAAAGGCGAAAGATAATTTAAGGGCGGCAGGCTCGGCAAAATTAAGGCGGAATTTCAAAAAACCAGGGCTTGGCATAGAAGAGGCCAAAGATGTGGATGAGGCTATGAGAAAAGCTTTAAAGTTCGCGGATAAAAAGGACTTAATACTGGTTACGGGTTCGTTGTTTATTGTCGGCGACGCGATTAGGTATCTAAAGCGTTAAAGGAAGATTTTTGACATTGTCAAAAATCTTCCTTTAGGAAATTTTGAATGGTTGATATACAATTGGACGATACTATTGCAGCGGTTTCAACGCCGATAGGGGAAGGCGGCATAGGCATAGTACGCTTAAGCGGCAAAGACAGCCTGAAGCTCGCGGATAAGATATTCGTGCCCCGTGTTGCCGGCAAACCGTCGGGATTTAAGACATATACGGTTCATTACGGCCATATCATAGAAAAGCCAAAAATAAAAAGTCAAAAGTCAAAAGTAATTGACGAGGTTTTATTGACCGTGATGAGAGCGCCCGGGAGTTATACGAAAGAGGATATAGTGGAGATAAATTGCCACAGCGGCATAGCGCCGCTGAAAAAAATATTGGATCTATGCCTGATGAATGGGGCAAGGCTCGCCGAGCCGGGGGAATTTACCAAAAGGGCGTTTTTGAACGGCAGGATAGACATGATCCAGGCGGAGGCTGTGCTGGATGTGATAAAGGCGAAGACGGAACTTTCGCTAAAATCCGCGCTGAACAATCTGGAAGGGCTTTTTTCCAAAAAGATAAACGAGATCAGGAAAAGACTCATCGAGATATATGCTTACATGGAAGCCTCTATAGATTTTTCGGAAGATAATCTCCGGAGTATAGATATCGACAAGGTATTTAAAAAAATGAGAGGCATAAAAAATGAGATAGAAAAACTTATCTCCGGCGCCAATCATGGCAGGATATTACGGCAGGGCATAAAGACAGTCATATGCGGCAGTCCCAACGTAGGCAAATCCAGCCTTATGAACGCTATATTAAAGGAATCCCGTTCTATCGTTACCCATGTGCCGGGGACTACCAGGGATACGATAGAGGAGATAGTGAATATCAGGGGGATACCGGTAGCGCTTGTGGATACGGCAGGCATAACCTATACGGATCATCCCGTGGAGAAAGAGGGAATAAGAAGAAGCCGTGTCCATCTGGAAGGCGCTGATCTGATTTTGCTGGTTTTGGACGGGTCGAGAAGAATTAATAAAGATGACCTGGATATAATGGGGAAAATAAGGGATAATGGTAAAGAAGTAATAGTGGTTATAAATAAAACGGATCTCAGGAAAAAGCTGGATATAAAAAGTATCCGGAGGATATTCCCGAAGAGTTGTTTTGTGAATGTATCGGCAAAATACCTAAAAGATATAGACAGGTTGGAAGACGGGGTCAAAAATATAGTCTGGAAAGGCAGGGTCCCGGGTCAGGGTTTTACAGGTGCTTCGAATGAAAGGCAGCTGGATATTTTAAGGCGGTGCGTTTCGGATATAAACGAGGCTATAACTGCCCGCAGAAGCAGGCTGTCCATGGATTGTATAACTATCTATGTCAGATCTTCAATAGAGAGCCTGGGCGAAATAACAGGCCATACAATAACGGAGCAGGCGCTGGATAAGATATTTTCGGAGTTTTGCATAGGAAAATAATTAAAGGTTCAACCTTGGTCATGCATGAAAGTTAACATAAGTAGGTTGAACCTTGAAATAGGGAGGCGGGATGGATAAGAATAAAATTAAGAAAGCAGTGAGGATGATACTGGAAGGGGTCGGGGAGAACCCGGAAAGGGAAGACCTTAAAAAAACACCTGAGAGGGTGGCGGAGATGTGCGCCGAAATATTCAGCGGCATTTCCAGGGACCCTTCCAGGGAACTGGAAGTGCTTTTAGCGGAAAAACACGACGAGATAGTTCTTTTGAAGGACATCTCTTTGTATTCGGTATGCGAACACCATCTTTTGCCTTTTATAGGCAGGGCGCATATCGCGTACATACCTAAAAATAACAGGGTTACCGGGTTGAGCAAAATAGCGCGAGTAGTGGAGATCCTTTCAAAAAGACTCCAGGTCCAGGAAAGGCTTACTACCGAAATAGCGGAAATCCTAATGAAAAAATTGAAACCGATGGGAGTTATGGTTATAATAGAGGCGGAACACCTGTGCATGAGTATGAGGGGCGTAAAAAAAGCGGGCGTCCTCACCGTCACAAGCGCGGTAAGAGGGGTTTTCAAGGAAAACGAAAAGACGCGCGCAGAGGCATTGGCCCTTATCAGGAACTGATAAAAAGAAAGGCCGTATGGGCAAGAAACGGTTTATAGCGCCGGTTTTGCTGGGAATCCTGAGCCTGGTCATATTAGCGGACATTAAACAAAAGCCTGTATATAGAGCCAGCGCCACCGTTATTATAGGGGTGGTAATCCCGGATGATTTTTCTTACAGGACTTACGTGGAAACCCAGCGGGAAATAATAAAGTCCAGGCGCACCGCCCACCATGTTATAAAAAATTTGGGCTTAAAAGAAGACACCGACTCCCTCCTAAGAAAAGTAAAAACTCAAAGTATAAAAGGCACCGAGATCATAAGGATAGTCGCGGAGGACGCGGAAGCTGAAAATGCCCGCCGCATAGCCAATGAATTTGCCAGGGTGTATATTAATCCGGCCCTTAGCCGGATAAAGACGGATAACGCGCGCGTGCAGGATTTCGCTGATGTCCCGTATGCGCCTGCCGAGGCCGGTAAAAGATCAAGAATGATAGCGTCCGCGATGCTGATGGCCGTTGCGGGCGCAAGCGCGGTTTTTTTCAGGAAAGGGAGAGGCAAAGCGATAAAGGACCCGACCGATATAACAGGCGCACTTAAATTGCCTGTATTGGGATGTGTGCCGAAAATCAGGCCGGACGGGAAAAACATAAGGGCAAAGACAGACGCGGATATGGTAGTCAAAAAAGATCCGTTATGCATGGGTTCCGAGGCTTACCGTTCGGTCAGGGCAAAACTTTTTACGGCTAAAAGCATAATCATAACAAGTTCCGCGCCCAGGGAAGGGAAAACAATCAGCGCGATAAATCTGGCGGTAATGATAGCGCACGGCGGGGAAAGCGTGCTGCTTGTGGATACGCACGTCAAAAGGCCCAGGATCCACGCGGTATTCAACATGAATAATGACGCAGGATTTTCTAATTATATCTCGGGAGAGGCGGATTTCGGGGATATCATTAAATATCCCGGTATAGACAATTTATCCATTATTACTTCGGGGGCGGGGTCGTACAGGCCCGTCGAGTCCATCTCTTCGAAAAATATAAAACTTTTTTTGGAAAAAGCGGGTACGGGATTTTCGAAGATAATCTTCGACGCGCCCGCCGCCCCTTTTCTAGGGGATATGGCGGTATTGTTGAATATCTGCGACGCTACGGTACTTGTGGCGGAGAATAAAAGGACTACGAAAGAACTCCTGAATAATTCAAAGGAGTTATTGCGCAAGAGAGGCGCTAATATAATAGGCATTATATTGAATAATGTTTCGTTTTAAGAGGTCCCTCGCCGCATATACGCGGGTATAAGGGCGGACTCGGGATAAAATTTTGTTTCACAAAATTTGAGAGGCCTTATGAGATCAGTTATGTTGGCTGCGTTACTTTTTTTTATCACAGGATGTTCGTGTGGAGATAATGACGCCGGAAACAGGATCGTCGCGCAGGTAAATAAGTATAAAATGACTGCGGACGAAGTCAAATACGAGCTCAAAAATGCCCCTCATGACGAGAAGGAGCTCGTAAAAACGGAAAGCGGAAAGAAGCAATATCTGGGCGCCCTTATAGAAAAACAAGTGCTTCTGCAGGAGGCCCAGCGCCGCGGCATAGACAGGGAAAAAGATTTTATGAAAACCATCGAAAATTACTGGGAACAGGCGCTATTGCGGATAATGCTGGAAAGGAAGAGCAGGGAATTGTCCGGCCTGATACACGTTTATGACAATGAAGTCACGGATTATTATAAGGATTCAGGGGAAACAAAACCTCTTTCGAAAGTGAGGGATGAAATAAGGGAAGCGATAAGGCGTCAAAAAGAAGAAGACGCCATGAACGCGTGGATAAACGAGTTGAAAAATAACGCCCATATAAAAATAGACGAAAACGCCATAGGAAGTATTTTTTCAGAGAAAGAATAAAGGCCCCTCGCCGTATATTTGCGAGTGCAATGGCGGCTCGGGGTCAAATTTTGTTTCACAAAATTTGAGAGGCCTTATGAAATACAAACGGAAAAATTATTTTATAAATACGAAATTCCAGTCGGAATTCATATTGAAATTCTGCGGACTGGTAATAGTGGGCTCTATAGTATTCGGCACGATACTATACCTGTTTTCCAGGCATACGCTTACCACGTCTTTTGAAAATTCCAGGCTTGTGATAAAGAGCACCGCAGATTATATTTTCCCGGGCATTTTATTCGGCGGGATAATGACCGCCATAGTTACGGCGCTGTGCGCGGGCGCGGTGGTCATGTTCATGACACACAGGATAGCGGGCCCGATGTACAGGTTCGAAAAATACATAAACGAGATAGGGGCGGGTAAGTTCTATTCCGATCTGAAGATCAGGGAGAAAGATCAGTTCCAGAACATGGCGGGTTCGTTGAACAAGATGACGCATGATCTCAAATACGGCCTCGCGGAAGTAAATAATGTTTCCGAAAAACTGGATAAACTCATAGAAGAACTCTCCACAAGTTCGAGCAGGGAGATACTTCTAAGGGAGGACATAAAGAGGATAGTGGGGGAGTTGAAAAAAGACAAATTGAACCTGACCAAGGCGCTTGGGTATTTTAAAATTAAAAATTAGCCGATCATGAGACATATGATAATCCGGATCTTACCCATAATATTTTGTATCATCCTGACCGGGAATATGGTTTATGCCCAGGAAGGGGAAAAAGGCGTATTTTCTTCGGGATTTTGTACTGTCTTTTATGAGGATGATGTGGATATTAAGAAGGTCAACAGGCGGATAAATCCGGGGTTCTCTGATTTTTACAGCCCAAGGGGTTACAGGGGAAATCCGGATATGTCCGAGGAAGATATGATAGCGTACAAATTAGACGCTATTTTTAATAAGGCGGAAGAACTCCTTGACATGTACCCGGCTAAAATACATACCGCCATCAATATATATAAGACCAAAGAAGAGCTGGACAGGGTATATGAAGAGTTTTTTAATGAACCAAATACATCGGTCTCTTTTTATATATACAGGACAAATACTATCTATGCGGTGGAATCCAGGCTGAACGAAAATATACTCGCGCATGAGATGGCGCACTGCATAATAGACCATTATTTCGTTATCCTGCCTCCCAGGAAGATACAGGAAATGCTGGCCGCTTACGTGGACCTGCATCTGGAGGAATAACCGGTATGCGTATAAGCAGGAAAATAGGCCTGAGTTTCTTTGTGATATCCCTGCTTGTAATATTTTTGGGAGGCCTTTCCATCTACAGCCTCAGGCAGGTATATAAGGGGCTGGACCAGGTTTTTTCGAAAGAACTTCCCGCCTCAAGGATGGCATACCAGATGGCGATCTCCGCGGAATCAGCCCTTTCCGAACTGAATAGTTTCCTTATAACCTCCAATGAGAATTTCAGGACGAACTACGAGCGTTCTTATAAAAATATGCAGGACGATATATCGGCGCTTAAGGTTTTTATCGTAACTGAAGAAGAAAAGACGCTTTTCGAAAAGATAAGAGAACTTACCGGGAGCATAAATGTTATAGCCGGAGCCGTGTTCAACGGCACATCGGAGATAAAAGACTTGATTAAAAACGCGGCGGAAGAGGAAATAAAATACAATAAAGGCCTTTATAAGCTTTTTGATTTCGAAGAGGCCAAGATGCTTTCGGAAAAAGACCCGCTTCTTATAAACACCCGCAATATCCCGGCATCGAAGCTTATTACCGAAGCGAAATCCTGCGTATCCGGTATCATGGACAGCCTCATGCGGTATGCGCCTGGCGCAGGTAAGGGGGATCCAGGGCAGTTCCTCGGGAAATTTTCAGCGCTTGACAGGTATATAAGGGATTATAAAAATTATTACGGATATTCGCTTTCGGACGCGGAGAGGATATTGACATCGGAACTCCTGGAGCTATCGGAAAAGATGAAGGCGCGGGCGGAAACGATAGTCAAGCTAAGGGATGAAACAGGCAATTTAACGGAAGACCTTTTCGCAAAAGAGAAGGACCTTGCGGACGCGCTGGATAAAATAATAAATTTAAGGAAAACGAGAATCTCTTCCCGGCTCGGGATGGCCAGCGCCCTTACGGAAGATATACCCGCTGTGCATACTATTTCCAAGATAGAAAAAGACGTCGCGATGTCGTGGAGGCTCAGCGGCAGGTATATCCTTACCGGGGATGACGCGTATAAAAGTTCGTATTATTCGTTGAGACAGGGCATAGACAGGGGATTCAAGGATTATGAGGTGCATGCCAGGCTGAGGGCCAGGGATAAATTTTTGGAAACGATCACGGGCGCGGACAGGGATATAGTTAAGAATATAGATTCCAGCATGGAAATATACGAGAACATGGAAAAAAGCCATAAAAGCGCAATAGCCATGAAAACGGCGCTTGAGAATAATATAGACGAACTATCCGGAAGGGTGGACGCCGCCATAAAAGCGAGCAAAGAGCCGGGAGAAAATTTCAACAGGCTGGTTTCGGCGAAATGGGCGCTGACAAGGCTCTATTCCGGGATATCCGACGCGGAGAAACTGGCATTGGACTATTTGGCTGACCAGGATAAAATGTATAAAAGCCTATATTCCGAATTATATTTTGATCTGAAGGACAATATAAACACTTACAGGAACCTTGCGCTCTCCGGCGAAGACGTTGTAACGATAAATGATATAGAATCCGGTTTAGACAGCTTAAACTCTTCGATACTGAATATCATGGACAGCCGCGACAGGATTATGAGGGAACGGGGATGGGATCTCATAAAATTGGAAGACGGTTTAAAAGCGGGCTTGCAAAAAGAAGCGGATAATGAACTGAAACAGATAGACAAAAATAAAAGAGACATAAGGAACAGGATAGCCGCTATAAATACCATCGTGTTCCTTATAATGGCGGCAGTCGCTTTTATAGCGGCTTTCGTGGTCTTCTACGCGACCAGGTCTATAACAAGGCCTATACAGGAATTGCATAAAGGGGCTGAATTGATAGGCCGCGGTAATCTGGACCACAGGCTTGACATAAAGACAGGCGACGAGATAGAAGAGCTGGCAGAAGGATTCAATAAGATGGCAAGGGAGCTGAAAGGCCTTTATACAAACCTGGAGAACAAAGTCAAGGAAAGGACTGCCCAGCTAGCTGAGGCTAACGAGGCGCTCGCCGGTAAAAATAAGGAGCTGGACGATTTTACTTACATAGTATCTCATGATTTAAAAGAGCCGCTGAGAGGCGTGAAGGCCTTTACCAAACTCCTTATGGAAGAGTATTCGGGCAAGCTCGACGAGGAAGGGAAAGAATACCTGAAAACAATATCCGATTCAAGTTCCAGGATGACGCGCCTTATCGAGGACCTGCTGAACCTGTCGCGCATAGGAAGGATCAGGAATATAGAATCCGGCGTAGATCTTAACGGCGTCCTCCTGGATGTCAAAAAGAACTTGGTATATGCCCTTGAGGAAAAAAATGTCAACCTTATCGTAAAGGCCGGTTTTCCAAAGGTGGCGTGCGACAGGATAAGGATATCGGAGGTTTTTTCAAATCTTGTGTCTAACGCGGTCAAATATACCAGAAAAGATATAATGCCGGTTGTAGAGATAGGATGGGCGGACAAAAAGGATTTCTATGAATTTTACGTAAAAGATAACGGTATAGGCATAGAGAAACAGTATTACGACAGGATCTTCCAGATATTCCAGCGGCTGCATGCCAAGGGAGAATACGAAGGCACAGGCGCCGGCCTTACTATCGTGAAGAAGATAGTTGAAAACCACGGCGGAAAAATCTGGGTAGAATCCGAACCCGGCATCGGCAGTACATTTTATTTTACGCTGCCGAAGGCATGATATATGGCTAAAGAAAAATTAAAGATTCTGATCGTGGAGGATAATCCCACGGACGCGCTTATCGCCAAAAAGAGGCTTCAGAAAGACGGTACGTTCGAATACGACATTACACACGTTGTCTCGGGTGAAGACGCTATCCTGGCGCTTGAAAAAACCCCTTTCGATATAGCCCTTTTGGATTACAACCTTCCCAAAAAAAGCGGGCTTGATACCTTGAAAGAAATAAAGGCCAAAGGCATAAAGACGCCGGTCGTGATAATGACGGGCCAGGGAAGCGAACAGACCGCGGTCGACCTTATGAAGGAAGGGGCGTTTGACTACCTGCCGAAGAAAGAGGGATATGAGGATTCCATACCTTTGATGATACGCAAGACAATACTGGAATTCAGGGCAAAATCGGAACAGGACAGGCTGCAGAAAGAGATCACCCTGAGGAAAGAGGAATTGGAAGAGATGAATGTCCGGCTCCAGGAACTGGACAGGATGAAATCAGATTTTGTGGCCAACGTCGCGCATGAATTAAAGACGCCGCTCGCCATAATAAAAGGCAGCCTTGACAATATAGATAAAGGTTTTCTGGGCGAAGTCCACCCTAAACAGAAAGAAATACTAGGGGATGTTTTTAAAGTCATAAACAGGCTTTCCAGGCTGGTCAGTGATCTGCTGGATATTTCCAAGATAGAATCAGGGAAAATGGAACTCAACAAAGAAAGCTTTGATATCACCGCGTTAGCGGAAGAAATCATAAAGACATTTGAGGCATTCGCGGCGACTAAAAACATAGGCCTTATAAGGAAATTTCCGGATAAAGCGGTAATTGTCAATGCCGACAGGGATAAATTGACTCAGGTTTTTATCAATATTATAGCTAATGCCGTCAAATTTACCGATAAAGGGAATGTCACTATAAAGATAATCGAGATGCAGAATGAGGCGCAGGTGGAGATAGAGGACAATGGACCAGGCATACCGCGGGACCAGGTTGACAAGATCTTTGATAAATTCGTAAGGGTGGTTGCGGAGAAAAAAGAAGGTACTGGATTAGGCTTACCTATAGCAAAAGACATTATAGCTCTTCATAAGGGTCGCATAAGAGTAGAGAGTGAATCCGGCAAAGGTTCCAGGTTTATTTTTATCATGCCCAAGTAAAAACTGTTAAAGAATTTGCCTTGTCCTAAACCTCCTGTTATATTCTATATCGAAGTAAACGTTTCCATAATTTATCCTACTAACTTGTTTTTAAATGGTTTATAAGGTATAATTAGGTTAAGAGGGTGTGCGCAGATTTTCATTATAAAAGGAGTATAGGTATGAGGTTAAAAAATATCGCAATCTCAGTATCTATAGCTGTTATTTTGTCCTTCGTTGCCAGAGGGCTATCCTACGCGGATTCAGCGGAAATAAAAAGTGTAATGAAAATACAAAGAATGAATAGTTATATACTCCTCATAAATTATGAGACGCGCGAAAAGTGGACAGATAATATTATTTTTAAGGCTCATTGCAAATTCAATGAAGGAGAGTTTACTTTTACCAGCGCTTCCCTCAACAATATCGAACAGGGGTGGCATAAGACAGAGGTGCAGATCCCGGATGTCATGAAAAAAAGATACGGTTCGCTTCGAGAATACAGGATAGAGATGTACCGCAAAGGTATACTGGTAAACATGAAGAGCGGTTATTGATGTTTCCTTTCTCTCCGCAGGCTCAAAAAATCTTGACTAAACCAAATACCCGCATTATAATTCCTGTGAGGACATAACTTACGCACGAGGCACAAAGTGTGACGTAAGTTATAAGTCCGAACAGATCCTTGACACGAAAGAATTGAATTTTTAATACCAATGTTCCGTGTCAAGGATTAAATTCGCACAGTCACTTATGTTCACTTGCTTTAATCGCTTCATAAGTGACGTACTCATTTAATGCGCAATATTATAAAGCAGATCCTGATATTAATATTGGTGGTGTGTTTTTTGAGGCCGGATCTTTGCCTGGCATCGAGTTCTTTTATAGAGAACATATCGAAAGTACGCAGATCAAACGGGTATACCTTTAAGATCAATTACCGCACAACGCAGGAATGGACAGACGGCCTTGTGTTCAAGCTTTTTTGCAAGTTCTCGAAAGGCGCGGAGCTTTCTTTTACAAGCGCCGGATATCATAACCTAAGGAGCGGATGGCATAAGACGGAAATAAACATACCTGGTGTATACAGGGAAAGGTACGGTTACATAGACGATTACCGCGCGGAAATGTACTCGAACGGCATACTGGTTTCAATAAAAAGTTTATAGGGGGGGGGCTGACATGGGAATGACGAGGAAGAACAGAAGGGCGGAGCAGAAGAGAAAGAGAAAAGGCAAGAGGCATGCGAGGAAGTAGAAAGAAAAGAATAGGCATCCTTACCGGCGGTGGCGACTGTCCGGGTTTAAACGCGGCAATCAGGGCCATAGCGAAGACAGCCATCCTTAATTACGATATGGAAGTCGTAGGCATAAAGGATGGTTTTTTAGGTTTGATAGAAAACAGGTCCCTTAATATTACTTATGAAAGCGTGTCAGGCATACTTACCTTAGGCGGCACCTTGCTGGGCGCGTCCAACAAGGCGAATCCTTTCAGACATCCTGATTTTAAAGGTGGTTTTAAAGACGTTTCCGGTATTGCCGTGGCTAACTATCGCGCCATGGGATTGGATGGCGTGATTTGCGTAGGCGGGGACGGCACGCTCAGCATAGCGTATAAATTATATAAAAAGGGCGTCAGGCTGATAGGCGTTCCGAAAACCATAGACTATGACCTTATGTGCACGGACGCGACGATCGGTTTCGATTCAGCGCTTATTACGGCTACCCAGGCCATAGACAAACTGCATACCACCGCCCAATCACACCACAGGGTCATGGTCATAGAGGTCATGGGCAGATATGCTGGCTGGCTCGCGTTATACTCAGGCCTGGCAGGCGGCGGGGATATTATATTATTGCCGGAAATGCCTTATGATATTAATAAGGTGTGCGACGTTGTTTTAAAAAGAAACCAGTTCGGCAAGAGATTCAGCATAGTGGTTATAAGCGAGGGCGCGAGGCCAAAGGCCGGAAAAATGGTCGTGAAAAAGATAGTCAGGGATTCCACGGATCAGATAAGGCTCGGGGGCATAGGCGATAAAATAGCGTTTGATATCGAAAAGATAACAGGGCTTGAAACAAGGGTCACTGTCTTGGGGCACTTACAGCGGGGAGGAGAGCCTTCGCCGTTCGACAGGATCCTCGCGACGCGTTTCGGGGCATATGCCTGCGGATTAGCCGCCAAAGGGGATTTCGGAAAGGTGGTTGTGTTAAAAAAAGGCGATATAGGAACGGTAGATCTTGCGAAAGTAGCCGGAAATACAAAAAGGGTCAACCTGGAAGACCCTGTTATAAAGACGGCGCTGGCGGTAGGGACTTCTTTCGGGATATAGTAGCGACAGGTCGCGACCTGTCGCTACTTGACATATAATAATATATATGATATAAATAGTATTGGCAACTGAATCGGGCAGTCTTTCGGCAGCTCGGTTACCTTGTCGGAGAGGTTGTTGCCTTTTAAGCCCTGTGCCTTAAATGGCGCAGGGCTGATTTTATTTATGGGCCAAAAACTTTACGGCGGCATATTGGGAGCGATAGGGTTTTTATTATCCCCTCTTTCATGGTGGAATGACCTGTTTATAAATTTCCCCATAGCCTATGCCTGCGCCACCGCCATAAATTTTATTTACAAAAACTCATTTTTGCACGCGTTCGTAATATCTTACTGGCTGACGAATGTCCTGGGGCTTGTGTTGCTGCAGAAGGGGCTGGAAAAGTCTGCCGTAAGCGGAAGTAAAATAAAAAAGCGTTATTCCAAAAAAGATTTGTTGAGAGATATATTGTTATCCATCGCTTACAGCGTACTGATAATAATCCTCGTAAAAGCAGGCATTATCAAACCAATACCGTAAAGCTACAAAAGTGACACTGTCACAAATGTCGCCTTAGCATGATAGACCTTAAAAAACATTTAAATCCTTCCCAGTTTTTGGCTGCCACTACGATCGACGGCCCGATGCTGGTTATCGCGGGCGCGGGTTCAGGCAAAACAAGGGTCATAGAATACAGAGTGCTGAACCTCATCCAAAACGGGGTGGACCCGGCTTCCATACTACTTCTGACCTTTACCAGGAATGCCTCAAGGGTAATGCTCTCCAGGGCCAGCGCCCATGATCCCAGGTGCGCCATGGTGGAAGGAGGGACGTTCCATTCATTCGCGTACAAGATATTGAAACGTTACGGAGAAAACGTGGGTTTCGGAAAAGGCTTTTCTATCCTTGACGAATCCGACGCCATAGACGCGGTCGGCGAGTGTTCGGGCGGGGTGGATATTTCCGAACATGACAGGAAATTCCTTAAAAAGGGCACCATAAGGAGCATAATAAGCATGACGGTCAACAAACACGCCTCCGTAGAGGATATTATCGAAAAGGAATACCCGCACCTGGCAGAGTACTGCGAATACATAAAAAATGTGAAGACCAGATATTTCAAATACAAGGCGGAAAAAAATTACCTGGATTACGACGATATGCTTGTCTATCTCAAGAGACTGCTTGAGGATGATGATATCAGGAGGCGGGCGGCGTCCGGATACAGGTACATAATGGTGGATGAATACCAGGATACCAATAAACTTCAGGGCGATATAAGCTGTCTTCTGGCAAAGGCGCATAAAAACATCATGGTTGTGGGTGACGACGCGCAGAGTATATACGGTTTCAGGGGCGCGACGCATAAAAATATAATGGATTTTCCAAATCTGTTCCCCGGATGTGTGATAATCAAGCTCGAGGAGAATTACAGGAGTACCCAGCCTATCCTTGACGCCGCCAACTCCGTGCTTTCCGAGATGAGCAGTAAATACGCGAAGCGGCTTGTCTCGGGCCTGAGACATAAAGGCGCCAGGCCTGAGATGTGGTATTTCAATGACGCGTACGAAGAGGCGGAATGGATCGCCGGTAAGATAAACGAACTTAAACGGGAAGGCGTAGCGCCGGATAAGCAATGCGTATTATTCCGCTCAAGTTATATATCGATAGCGCTGCAGGCGGAATTGAACAAGATAGGCGTAAATTACCAGCTTGTCGGAGGCACGAAGTTTTAC
Source organism: Candidatus Omnitrophota bacterium (assembly GCA_041653835.1). Classification (GTDB taxonomy): domain Bacteria; phylum Omnitrophota; class Gorgyraeia; order Gorgyraeales; family Gorgyraeaceae; genus UBA10183. The sequence goes on along the minus strand of JBAZEP010000005.1, from coordinate 6,454 downwards.
GAAACCAGCCATGTAAAAGACCTTGTGGCGCATTTGAAAGTGATAGCCAACCCCAAGGATGAATTGTCCTGGCGCAGGGCATTGGAATTGATAGAAGGTATCGGGCCCAGGACCGCGGAAAAGATCTTGAAAAACGGCACTGGAGAGGCTCTTCAAAAATATGAGAAAGGTTTCAAATATTCCGAAGGCATCCGCAGGTTCAGGTCGTTGATGAAGGCCATATCGGACAAAGACAGCGGGGTGGGAAGCAAATTCGAGGCGGCGCTGGATTATTATAACCCGCTAATGAAATCGAAATTCGATGACTGGAACACAAGGGCCAACGACCTGGAGATATTGAAAAAGATCTCGCAGAGGTATGATTCATTACAGGACTTATTGAGTGATTTTGCCATAGAGCTCCCTGATTCTCATGAAGAAGGCCGCCACGGCGGGCACACGAGGCAGCTTACTCTTTCCACCATACATTCCGCGAAAGGCATGGAATGGGACGCGGTATTCCTTATAGGGCTTATCGACGGTGTTTTTCCTGTAAGTTTTTCCCTTGGGGATGATGAAGGGATAGAGGAAGAGCGCAGGTTATTTTATGTGGCGCTTACAAGGGCAAAGACACACCTGTATATCACGTTCCATCACGAGAATAACAGGAACGCCATGAACCGCTTTAACAAGTTGTCCAGGTTCATAGACAATTCAAGTATCGTATCGAGAGTGGAACAAAGATTATTCAGGGATATGTGAGGCGTATATGGTATTTCGAGCGCTCAGGTACAGGAATTTCAGGCTTTTTTTCTCGGGCCAGGGTATATCGCTTGTAGGGACATGGATGCAGACTATCGCCATGAGCTGGCTTGTCTATAAGATGACAGATTCCGTATTCATGCTGGGTGTTGTGAGTTTTTCGAGCCAGATACCCACGTTTATACTTACGCCTTTTACGGGCGTATTGGCAGACAGACACAACAGGCACAGGATACTTATACTTACGCAGACGCTGGCAATGCTCCAGGCGTTTATCCTGGCATACCTGACGCTCTCCGGCAGTATAGAGGTATGGCATATTATAACACTCGGGATATTTTTAGGCTGTGTCAGCAGTCTTGACATACCTGCCAGGCATTCTTTTATATTGGATATGGTGGAGGAAAAGGAAAATCTGGGGAATGCCATAGCGTTGAATTCCATGATGTTCAATATGGCAAGGCTTATCGGGCCTTCGATAGCGGGCATACTTATAGCCATATCCGGCGAAGGTATATGCTTTTTAATCAACGCCGTAAGTTATCTTGCCGTTATAGCTTCGCTTCTCGCGATGAAAATACCCGCGAGAGACGCAAAGAAAAAAGGCGGGAATTATGGCATGTTGAAGGATCTAAGAGAAGGGTTTAACCATGCTTTCGGGTTCGCGCCTATAAGAGCGGTGTTGTCACTATTGGGGGTAGTAAGTTTGATGGGCATGTCTTACGCGGTGCTTATGCCTGTCTTCGCCAAGGATGTGCTCGGAGGGGGGCCGCATACCCTGGGTTTTCTCATGGGGGCTGTGGGAGTGGGAGCACTGACAGGCACTGTTTATCTGGCGTCCAAAAAAAATATAATCAAGCTCGGCAGGATGCTTCCCGCGGCAGCCGGGATGTTCGGCGCCAGCATAATAATATTTTCGTTTTCTCATAACCTGGTATTTTCTCTTGTGTTGTTATTTTTCGCGGGGTTCGGGATCATGGTACAGATGGCGTCCAGCAATACTATACTTCAGACCATAGTGGATGATGATAAACGCGGCAGGATAATGAGTTTTTACACAATGGCATTCATGGGCATGGCGCCTATAGGAAGTCTTTTCTCAGGCGTACTGGCGGACAGCATAGGGGTCTTGAATACACTGGCGATAAGCGGGGCATGCTGTATCCTGGCGGCGGTTATATTCGCTTTCAACCTGCCTGCTTTAAGGAAGAGCGTCCGGCCTGTATACGTTAAGATGGGGATAGTTTCTGAGATAGAGTAAGGTCTTTCGGGGCGTCAGGACCAAATCCGCCCGGGCGGATTTGGTGGAGCAGACGAGATTCGAACTCGTGATCTCCACAATGCCATTGTGGCGCGATACCAACTTCGCTACTGCCCCTCACCGAATAGAATGTAATATAACATTAGATGCCCTATTTGTCAAATATTCCGCCTAAGGGAACATTTATGACAATGTCTCAAATGTTCCCTTAGGCAGTGGTTTTGTATTGTTTTTGGGCGAATATATGGGTATAATTAATTGTTATGGCGCAGGAAGGTTATTCATTTAAAGAAATAGAGGCTAAGTGGCGCAAGAAGTGGGATGAGATGGGGCTTTTTAAGATGGACCCGGCTTCTTCCAGGCCAAAGTATTACTGCCTCATGATGTTCCCGTACCCATCGGCGGCGCTGCATGTGGGGCACGGCAGAAACTATATAATAGGCGATTCCGTGGTGCGCTATAAGATTATGCGCGGATATAACGTGCTTTCACCCATGGGTTTCGACGCGTTCGGCTTGCCCGCGGAAAACGCCGCTATAAAAAACGGCATCCATCCGGAAATATCCACCCTTAATAATATAAAAACAATGAGAAGGCAGTTTGACTCCTGGGGCGCGGGCTATGACTGGTCCAGGGAGGTTGTCTCGTGCCTTCCCGGTTATTATAAATGGACACAATGGATATTCCTTCAGCTTTATAAAAAAGGCCTTGCTTACAAGAAAAAAGCGTCCGTGAATTGGTGCCCTTCATGCCAGACAGTACTCGCCAACGAACAGGTCGTAGACGGTAAATGTGAGAGATGTTCGTCACAGGTTACATTGCGCGATCTGGAGCAGTGGTTTTTAAAAATAACCGATTACAGCGAAAGGCTTCTCAATGACCTGGAATCATTAAAAGACTGGCCTGAGCGCGTAAAACTCATGCAGAAGAACTGGATCGGCAGGAGCGAAGGCGTGGAGATAGATTTCAAGGTAAAAGATTCCAATGTCATATTGACGTGTTTCACTACCAGGGCCGACACTATCTACGGCGTTACTTATATGGTTATAAGTAATGAACATCCCGATATCCCGGAGCTGATAAAAAACGCTCCTGACAAAAAAGAGATAGAGAAGTTTATAAACGATACCAGAAGAGAAAACGCGGCGGATAGGGTCGGAGCTGATATTGAGAAAAAAGGCATGTTCACGGGGAAATTCGTCATAAACCCGGCGAACAATAAAGCGGTGCCTTTATGGATAGGTAATTATGTGGTAACGGAATACGGTACAGGCGCTGTCATGGCTGTGCCGGCGCATGACCAGCGGGATTTTGAATTCGCGAAAAAATACGGCTTGGGCATAGAGGCAGTGATTGACAATCCAAAAGAACATCTGGAAGCGGCAGGGATGAAAGAGGCGTATGTAGAAGAAGGCATAATGATCAATTCAGGAAAATTTAACGGCTTGGCGAGCGCGGACGCGATAGAAAAAATAGCAGATTTTATGGAAGAAAATAATATCGGCAGGAGAGAGGTACATTATAAATTAAGGGACTGGCTTATCTCAAGGCAGAGATACTGGGGCGCGCCAATACCGATGGTTTACTGTGATAAATGCGGTATGCAGCCGGTTGACGAAAAAGACCTGCCCGTTATGTTACCGAAGGACATTAAATTCAAACCGCACGGCGAATCTCCGCTGAAAGACGCGCCAGAATTCGTGAATATCAAATGTCCCTCATGCGGAGGGAACGCCAGGCGCGAAATAGATACAATGGATACCTTTGTCGATTCCAGCTGGTATTTCCTGAGATATCTATCGCCGGAAGACGATAAGAAACCTTTTGATAAAGAGCTCGTTAATAAATGGCTGCCTGTTGATCAGTATATAGGCGGAGTGGAGCACGCGATATTACATTTATTGTATTCCAGGTTTATCGTCAAGGTCATGTATGATATGGGTTATATAGGGTTCAAAGAGCCGTTCGCCAGGCTTTTTACCCAGGGCATGATCACCAAGAATGGGATAAAGATGTCGAAATCAAAAGGCAATGTCGTAAGTTCGGACGGCCTCATAGAAAAATACGGGGCGGATACAGTAAGGCTTTACACGTTATTCATAAGCCCGCCTGAGAAAGACGCGGAATGGAGCGACAAAGGAGTTGAAGGGGCGTGGAGGTTTATTAACCGTGTCTGGAGACTGATAGAAGATGGTTTAAGGTTAAAGGTTGAAGGTTCAAAGCCAGACGAGAAAGATAAAACGCTCAAGCAAAAGACACACGCGACGATTAAAAAAGTTACTGAAGATATGGAAGGCACGTTTCATTTTAATACAGCAATAAGCTCTATAATGGAGTTGGTGAACGAAATATATGATTATAAAAGCTCTCAACCGTCAGCTCTCGGCTCTCAGCTAAAAGAGGCGATCCGGACAGTAGTGATTCTGCTGGCGCCTTTTGTCCCTCATGTCGCGGAAGAGATGTGGGAGAAACTGGGCAATAAAGAGAGCATTTTTAAAGCCAAGTGGCCCGATTATGACAGGAACGCGCTGGTACAGGATACCATAGAATTGCCTATTCAGATCAACGGGAAACTCCGGTCAAAAATAGAAGCGTCTTTGAACGCGGGCGAGGATGAGATCAGGGCGATGGTCATGAAAGACATCGTTGTCAATAAATGGACAGGCGGCAAAGAGCCTAAAAAAATCATAATAGTAAAAGGTAAATTAGTGAACATAGTTATATGATCAAAAAAATATTTATATCAATTGTTTTCATGGTCCTGTTTCCATGCGGGCAGGCTTTCTGCGATATGGTCTATCTGAATAACGGCAACAGGGTCAGGGGTATTATAACGAAAGAAACGGACAAATCCGTGGAATTGAAGATCAACCTCGGCGCGAAAGTCACATTTTCCAAAAATGACATAAAGAGCATAGAAAGGGAATCCGAGGAACAGCATGCCAAGCTGGAAAAGGCATGGGGCGCGGGAAGGAACAGAACCGAGGTCAGGGAGATTACCAAAGATATCTTTGAAGAAGAACAACTCGCGAAAGGGCTCGTTAAATATAAAGACAAATGGGTTACGCCGGAAGAGAAAGAAAGGCTCCAGGTAGCGGGCCTCGCTATGGATGCGCATAAAGGTTCAGAAGAGAGAAGATTTTCATTGAAAGACGATAATAATACAGACAGGTCGGATATAGCCAAGAAATTATTAGTCAAAGGGAACTGGTTTTTACGCGAGAGCGAACATTTTTCTATATTTTACAGAGACCTTGGCCAGGCAAAAATAGTGGGGGATAAAGCGGAATATTATTTTGAGAAGATTTTATACGACCTGGGTTATGAAAAGGAATTGAAATGGGATAAGAAATGCCAGGTATTCATAGTGGAGAGCGTTGATAAGTGGAAAGATTTCCTGAAGAGCATAGGTTTTAACGCGGAGCTGGTGGGAGGATTTGTGCCTAATTATGGGGAAAGGGAGATGTTCCTGTGCGCCATTTCAGATGCGTATCTGGCATTGACATTTCCGCACGAATTGACCCATCTTATTTTCAAGGACCTGGCAGGCAAAAATACCATACCGTTGTGGCTGAACGAGGGCCTGGCAAATTATGAGGCGAACCTGACAAGTATTTCGAATGAACTGCTCGCGAAGCATATAAGGCAGGGCAGTCATATACTCCTGGGGGACCTTTTGCGCATGACAGCCTATCCTGAAGGCAAAGAGGCGAGGGAGCTCTTCTATGCCCAGTCCGAAAAATTGGTGGAATTTTTGATAACGCAGTATGGCAGGGAAAAATTCAGGAAATTCTGTGATTTTATGCTTAAAGACAAGCCGTTCAAAGAGGCTGTTTTCAATGTTTACAACAGGGACTTCAAAGATCTGGAAGATTTCAATATAAAATTGGTGGAGTATATCATAAAGTAAGATGAAAGACCCGCGCCGTGCCTTATGTATGATCTGTATTTTCCTGGCTTTATGCGGCTGCGCGGATGTTAAAGTGCCGGGCGCCCATTACGCGATAACCCATCCGTTGAGCACCAAGACAATGGTGTCGATGGGGAGCACCAAAGATGAGGTCATCGAGAAATGGGGAGAGCCCGGCGAGGTAAGAGATATAGGTTATGACGATATGGGCCTGAAGAAACAGGCGTGGCTCTATAACGCGTGGTTCCGTAATGCCCCTCTCGATTACAGGCATTTTTCCAGGAAGAAATGTATATATTTCACGGGTGATTACGTTACAGGTTTTGAGGATATGGAGGATAAAAATGAAGAATATTAAAAAAGTAGCGGTGTTGGTTTTTATGGGTATTTTCGTATTCTGCGGCATGGGCTATTCCCAGGACAGAAAGGAAGAAGTAAAGCAATACGTTACAAAAATAAACCCCATAATCATAAATATCCAGATAGCCACCAGGAATATAAGCCAGAAGTTTCTTACATATGGCCTGGCCGCCGAACAAATG
>JBAZEP010000004.1:33920-66933 GCA_041653835.1 Candidatus Omnitrophota bacterium | reverse complement strand
CTCATTTCGGGGAAGAGCCGCCTATATCGGGCCATAGCGGGTCAGGCACGATATTTTTTACGCATTGCAGTTTAAGGTGTGTATTCTGCCAGAACCATCCGATAAGCCAATCAGGCCAGGGGAAAGAAGTCGGTATAGAAGAATTAGCCGGGATGATGCTGGAATTAGAGCACCAGGGCTGCCATAACATAAATTTCGTCACGCCGACCCATTATATGCCGCAAATCCTGGAGGCGGTATCTGCAGCAAAGGATAAAGGGCTGGATATTCCGCTTGTTTATAATTGCGGCGGGTATGAATCTGTGGAAGCGCTTGAAATTTTATACGGCATAATAGATATCTACATGCCTGACATGAAATATTCAGATAATACTTCAGCTAGAAAATATTCGAGCGTGCCTGATTATTTTGAAATCAATAAGCTCGCGGTAAAAGAAATGTACAGGCAGGCGGGTAATTTAAAAACAGAAAAGGGCATAGCGAAAAAAGGGCTCCTGATAAGGCACCTTGTGCTTCCTGAAAATCTGGCAGGCAGCGGGAAAATATTTGAATTCATAGCAGATGAATTATCGTCGGATATATATGTCAACATAATGGCGCAGTATTATCCACGCCATGTAGGTAACGGTTTGAAACCGTTACCTACAGAAATAGATAGGCGGATAACCACCAAAGAATATATGGATGCTATCAGGTTGGCGGAAAAAGCAGACCTCAAGAACGGTTTCAGGCAGGTCATGAGCACCATAAGCCGTAAACGCATCCCCGAATGGACCGACGATTTAAAATAAGGGAAGATTTGCGACAGTTCACAAATCTTCCCTTAAATCTACCCTTAAAGGGGTTGGATGTATGAAAGATTTGAATATTTCCGCGAGGTTTATTAAAGGCGTGGGGCCGTCGAGGCTGGCTGTCTTGAACCGCCTGGGCATAGAGACTGTCCATGACCTGCTTTATTGTTTTCCGCGCAGGCATGAGGACAGGAGCAGGATAAAGAAAATAAGGGAAATAAGGCCCGGGAATTTTGAAACGATAAAAGTGAAGGTGCTGACTTTCGGCGACCGTATGTCAAAAAAAGGCATGAGAATATTCCAGGTAGCTGCCGGAGACTCTACAGGGGTTATCCACGCGACATGGTTTAACCAGCCGTACATGAAGGACAAATTTAAAATAGGCCAGGAATTGATTTTATACGGAAAGGTGGAAAGATATAATTATCTTCAGATAAATAATCCGGAATATGAGGTGCTAAGCGGCACAAAAGAAGACTTTACGCATATAGCGAGGATAGTGCCTATATATCCGCTTACGGAAAACCTTAACCAGCGGTGGTTCAGGAGCATCATGAAATTCACTGTGGACAATCATGTGGAGGAGATTGGGGAGATACTGCCGTTCGATATGCGCAAAAGGAACAGCCTGATGATACTTAAAGAAGCAGTAAGAAATATACATTTTCCCGTAAGCGGGGTTGTCCTGGATAAAGCCAGGGAGAGGATAATATTCGATGAGCTGTTGATATTATTGACAGGGATCGCCTTAAAAAGGGCGAGTATCAAAATAGACCTGACCGGCTGCAGCCACAAACTTGAAGGCGGCTTGACGGATAAGTTTAAAAACAGCCTTCCGTTCCAATTGACAAAAAGCCAGTTAAAAGTGATAAAGGAAATAGAAGAGGACATGAAAAGCCCCAGGCCCATGAACAGGCTCTTACAGGGCGATGTCGGGAGCGGAAAAACGATAGTTGCCCTGTATGCGCTTATCGTGACAGTCCAGAACGGATACCAGGGCGGCCTCATGGTTCCCACGGAAATACTCGCGGAACAGCATTACAGGAATATAAAAACGCTTACGCAAGGGCTTGGAATAAATATCCTGCTTCTGGCTGGGGACCTGAAAGAAGAAGAACGGAGACGCAGGAGGCAGATGATAGAAACAGGCGAAGCGGATATTATCGTGGGGACGCACGCTCTTATACAGGAGGGAGTTAATTTTAAAAATTTAGGCCTCGCTGTAATAGACGAACAACATAAATTCGGGGTCATGCAGAGGGCATTATTGAAATCCAAGTCGCGTAATCCTGATATACTGGTAATGACAGCGACCCCTATACCCAGGACACTGGCGCTGACTGTTTACGGCGATATGGATGTTTCGATAATAGACGAGTTGCCGCCGGGTAGAGGAGAGATAAAGACGTTTTTCTTTGAGGAAAAGAACAGGGAAAAGGCATATAAAATAGCGGAAGAAGAGATAAAGACAGGAAGGCAGGCTTATATAGTTTATCCAATAATCGACGAATCGGAAAAATCCGACCTGAGGGCGGCTATTAAAATGCATAAGGACCTGGCGCAGCGTTTTCCCGGCCTGAAAACAGGTCTTTTGCACGGCAGGATGAAATCGAAAGATAAAGAAGCGGTGATGCGCGATTTCAAAGACCGCAACATCGATATGCTGGTCTCGACCATAGTGATAGAAGTAGGCGTGGATATTGATAACGCGAGCGTGATGATTGTAGAACATGCCGAGAGGTTCGGGTTGAGCCAGTTGCACCAGTTGAGAGGCAGGATAGGCAGGGGAAAACATCTATCTTATTGTATTTTAGTCAGTGAGCCAAAGAGCGATGAGGCCAAAGACAGGATAAGGGCGATGTTAAAAACCCGCGATGGATTTAAGATAGCCGAGGAAGACCTGGAAATAAGAGGGCCTGGCGAGTTTTTTGGCACAAAACAGCACGGCCTTCCCGAGTTAAAGGTCGCCAACATAGTAAGGGACAGGGTTATTCTGGAGGTTGCCAGGAAAGAGGCATTTGACCTGGTACAAAAAGACAGGTTCTTAAGAGCGCCGGAAAACAGATTAATTCGAGACAATCTTTTGTCCAAATTCAGCCGGGAAGATTTGGCGTTGGCGTCCGTAGGATAAAAGACCAAGACCTGTCCGACTCCGTGAGTCGCCGTACGGCGACTCACGGAGTCGGACAGAGGTAAAACATAGTTATGAAAATAATAGGCGGGGAATATAAAGGCAGGATAATAGACATGCCGGACGGGATAAGGCCTACGTCGGATAAGGTCAGGGAGGCCTTGTTTGAGATACTGAAAAACCGCATAGAGGGCGCTGTGTTCCTGGATCTTTATTGCGGCTCCGGCGCGATAGGCATAGAAGCGCTGTCACGCGGCGCGAAAAAAACAACATTCATCGATAATGACCGTAAATGCGTTTTTATCTTAAAAAGAAACCTGGGTAAGCTGGCAGTGCCGGCCGGGTCATATGATATATATAATAAAGATTGCATGGATATATTGCGCAGATGCGGCCTTGAAGCCTCTTCTTGCGGCCCCTTTGATGTTGTATTCTTAGACCCTCCTTATAACAAAGAACTGGCTAAAAATACCTTGATAGGCTTGTCCGGTTGTGATATACTAACGCCCAATGCCGTGGTAATAGCTGAGGTATTTAAAAAAGAAATCCTGCCGGATGAGTTTGGTACGCTCAGGAAAACCAGATCTTATAAATACGGCGATACAGTATTGGAATTTTTCAGAAAAGGGACTGATATATGAAAGATATAGCCATATATCCGGGCAGTTTTGACCCTGTTACATTCGGGCACCTGGACATTATAAAGAGGGCGGTCAGGATATTCGACAAGGTTATAGTTGCAGTTGCCCATAACAGCGAAAAAGACCCGCTTTTCAATGTCTCCGAAAGAGTGGAACTTTTAAAAAAAGCCACAAAAGGAATTAAGGGCGTGGAGATAGCTGATTTCAAGGGCCTTGTGGTGGATTACGTAAAAAGTAAAGGGTCAAAAGTGGTCATAAGAGGTCTAAGGATGATATCGGATTTTGAATACGAGTTTCAGATGGCGCTTACGAACAGGAAGCTTTCCAAAGACGTTGAAACCATATTCATGATGCCGTCTGAATCATATTCCTATCTTTCATCGAAATTGATCAAAGAGGCGGCCGGCTTAGGGGCTGATTTGAAAGATTTCGTGCCCGGTTTTGTAGAAAAAGCCATAAAAGCGAAAATAAGGTAACGGCCATGGAATTTTTAGAAAAAATATATGAACGCAGCCGCAAGGCAAAGAAGAAAATCCTGTTGTCTGAGGCATCAGATGAAAGGGTGCTCAGGGCCATAGAAGGTATTTTAAGATCCGGCATCGCGATACCTGTCCTGATAGGCGATCCCGGGGAAGCGGGGAGGATAGCTAAAAAAGACGGTATAGATCTGAAAGGCCTTGAGATAGTAGATAATAAAAGCTCAAAGGACCTGGAAAAATACGCGGCTTTATATTGCGAAAAACGTAAGCACAAAAAAATAGAGATAGAAGACGCGTTAAAAATAATAACCAGGAGCCCGGTTTTTTACGCCGCGCTTATGGTGGCTGCCGGGGACGCGGACGGCTCTGTGGCCGGCGCCGCGACCACGACCCGCGATGTCGCAAAGGCCGCCATCTATTGCATAGGGCCGGCGGAGAATATAAAAACTGTTTCAAGTTCGACCCTTCTTATAGTAGATGATAAGACCCTGGGGTCTAACGGCGTATTTATTTACGCTGATGCCGGCGTCGTGCCCGACCCTACCGCGGAACAACTGGCGGATATCGCGATATCCAGCGCGAGGATGGCGAAGATACTGCTGGATGACCAGCCTAAAATAGCGATGTTAAGCTATTCCACCAAAGGCAGCGGCGGTTCCGATAAAAGCATAAAAAAGGTCCAGGAAGCTACGAAACTTGTTACGCAGAGAGAGCCGGATCTGCTTATAGACGGGGAGATACAGGTGGATTGTGCGGTAGTGCCGGAAGTAGCCGCGAGAAAAGACCCTGATTCCAGGATAAAAGGCAGGGCAAATATTTTCATATTCCCGAATCTGGACGCAGGGAATATTTCATACAAATTGACACAGCGCCTGGCAAAGGCGCGCGCCATCGGCCCGCTTTTACAGGGCCTTCGGAAACCCGCCAGCGACCTGTCGCGCGGCTGTGATTACCAGGATATTATAGACGCGGTCGCGATAACAGCTGTCAGGGCTCAAGGCGGGTTATTAGTTTAAGGTTTCAGGTTTAAAGTTAAAAGTCGAAAGTAGATATAAATGAAAATACTTGTTTTAAACAGCGGAAGTTCTTCGATAAAATACAAGCTTTTCGAAATAGAGAAAGGTTTGGAAAAGCTTTTGGATAAAGGCATCGAGGAGAGGATAGGGGAGAAGATACCGAGCCATAAAGAGGCCGTTGATATTATATTAAATAAAACAGGGTCCGGGATAGGGGCCGTGGGTCACAGGGTAGTGCACGGGGGAGGCAAGTTCAGCGGCTCGGTCCTGATAGACGATAACGTCATAAAGGCGATAGAGGATTTTATCGAGTTGGCGCCTTTGCATAATCCTCCAAGCCTCGTGACGATAAATGAATCGAAGAAGATATTGCCGGGGATCCCCCACGTGGCTGTGTTCGACACGGCTTTTTATTATGATATGCCCGACTACGCTTATTTTTACGCTATCCCGTATAAGTTTTACGAGAAATATAAGATCCGCAAGTACGGTTTTCACGGCACCAGCCACAGGTATGTGTCCGAGCAGGCGGCGCGGGTTTTAAAAAAGCCGCTGGACAAATTAAGCCTTATCACGTGCCATCTCGGGAACGGCTGCAGCATAACCGCGGTAAAAAACGGCAGGGCGATAGACACGAGCATGGGCTTTACTCCGCTGGAAGGGCTTGTAATGGGCACGCGTTCGGGCGACCTGGACCCGGCTATCATACCCTATATAATGGAGAAGGAAAATATAGATGTGAACGAGGTCGTGGATATGCTCAACAAAAGGAGCGGGCTTCTGGGGGTCTCCGGGCTGACCAACGATATGCGCGAACTGGTGCAGGAAAAAGGCAAAAATAAGAAAGTAAAACTGGCGCTGGATATTTTTATTTACAGGATAAAGAAATATATAGGCGCGTATACGGCTGTTATGTCAGGCTGCGACGCGGTGGTCTTTACGGGAGGCATAGGTGAAAACCAGCCGGGCATCATAGACGAGATTTGCAGGGGGATTGTCTCCAAAGGCACAAAGAAGCTGGTAATCCCTACGGACGAGGAGCTGATGATTGCCCGCGACACGTATAAAATAGGGGCAGGGATATGAAGATATACGTCGATAAGATACCCGAAGGAGGGCTTGAACTATCCGATAAGATATTGCCGGGAGCGCTTTCGGTAGATACCGAGGCCATGAGTTTTGTCAGGCCTATAGATGTGAAGGCGAATGTGTCGAAGAGCGGCGCGGAGATATTCGTTGATGTCGCGGTAGAGGCGGCCGTGGAATATACGTGTAGTAAGTGCCTTGCTAAGTTCGAGGATATATTCAGGAAAAAATTCAGCATAGTGCGCGAAGTCAAACCCGCGGAAATAGTGGAATTGGATGATGAGATAAGGCAGGAGATAATACTGGATTATCCCATGAAGGCTATCTGTAAGGCCGAATGCAAAGGGCTTTGCCCCAATTGCGGGCAGAATTTGAATATAGGCGAATGCGATTGCAAATAGGAGGGTTACATGGCGTTACCAAAAAGAAGACATTCGAGTTCAAGGCAGGGCAAAAGAAGAGGTTCTCAGAAGGTACATGTGCAGAGCGTTGCCGTGTGCCCAAACTGCAAGGCGCCTAAACTGCCGCATCGCGTGTGCAGTGTGTGCGGCTTTTACAAAGGCAGGCAGGTAATACAGATTAAAGAAAAAAAGAAAGAAGAGAAAAAGTAGTTTAAGGTTAAAGGTAAAAATATGATTAGAATCGGCTTAGACGCCATGGGTTCGGACAACGCCCCGGTTTCGGACGTGGGGGGCGCTGTTCTGGCCGCCCGTGAGTACGGTTATGAAATAATATTGGTAGGGAACGAGGGTTTGATAAAAAAAGAACTCGAGAAGCATAAACCGGTCCCTCCCAATATATCTATACACGGCGCTTCCGAGGCGATCGGGATGCATGAACAGCCTGTCCTGAGCGTGAGAAGAAAGAAAGATTCGTCAATAGTAGTCCTGTCAAATCTCGCGAAAGAAAAAAAAGTGGACGCTATAGTAAGCGCGGGCAATACAGGCGCCATGGTATGCGCCGCTACGCTTAAATGCAGGCTTCTCCCAGGCATAGAAAGAGCGGGCATAGGCATTGTCATGCCGACCCTTAAAGGCCCTATGGTTATGATAGACGCAGGAGCCAATATAGACGCGAAACCGTCGCATCTCCTGCAGTATGGCATCATGGCAGGCGCTTACGCCGAATACATTCTTGGTGTAAAATCCCCGAAAGTAGGGTTATTGAACGTAGGCGAAGAAGAATCCAAAGGGACCGGTTTTCTAAAGGAGGCTTACAGCCTTCTGGAATCTTCGGGCCTTAACTTTATAGGCAATGTAGAAGGCAGGGATTTCTTTATAGGGGACTGTGATGTGATCGTATGCGACGGTATGGCCGGGAATATAGCTTTAAAAGTAACCGAAGGAGTGGCACACGCTTTCGGGGAGATGCTTAAGGTGGAATTGAAGAGTAGTTTTGTTTCCACTATAGGGGCGCTCCTGGCCAGAAGCGCTTTCAGGACAATGAAAAAAAAGATGGACTATACCGAATACGGCGGCGCCCTGCTTTTGGGCATAGACGGCGTATGTATAATAGGACATGGTTCTTCCACCCCCAAGGCCATAAAGAACGCTATACGCGTTGCGGGAGAGGAAGTGGTCAAAAACGTGAATCAGCATATTGTGGAAACTATTGTTAAGAGGAAGGAGTAGTAATGGAACAAGCCGGTATACTTGGGTTGGGGTGTTATCTGCCGTCCAGAAAGATGACGAATAAAGACCTGGAAAAGATGGTCGATACGACGGATGAATGGATAATGACAAGGACGGGGATCAGGGAGAGGAGAATAGCCCCTAAAGAATTTGCCGCCAGCGATATGGGAGCGGAAGCGGCCATGGCCGCTATTAAAGACGCGGGGCTGACGCCGGAAGACATAGATCTGATCATCACTGCTACCGTAACGGGCGATATGGCGTTCCCATCCACATCCTGCGTGATACAAAACAAGATAGGCGCGCGTAATTCAGCGGCGTTCGATATAAACGCGGCTTGTTCGGGTTTTATATTCGGTATTACTACGGCGAAACATTATGTGGATTCGGGGCTTTATAAACATGTGCTTGTCATAGGCACGGAAAAAATGACCTCTCTTGTTGACTGGCAGGATCGTTCCACGTGCGTGTTGTTCGGCGACGGGGCAGGCGCGTGCGTCATAGGGAAAAGCAGAGAGAGGAAGATAGTCTCTCATTTCATAGGTTGTGACGGTTCGGGCGGGAATCTTTTGAGGCTTCCGGCGGGCGGTTCAAGGATGCCTGCCACGGAAGAAACCGTTAAGAACAAATTTCATTTCCTGAAAATGGAAGGCAATGAGGTGTTCAAGCTCGCGGTAAAGGTAATGGCCGACGCCGCGAACAAGGCGATCACAAAAGCAGGGCTTTTATGCGGCGATATAAATCTTTTGATACCTCACCAGGCGAATATGAGGATAATGATGGCTGTGGCAAAAAAGATGGGCATGCCCGAAAGTAAGATATTCTTTAATATAGAAAAATACGGTAATATGTCCGCGGCCTCTACCGCGGTGGCGTTGGCAGAGGCGTATAAAGAGGGCAGGATCAAAAAAGGCGATAATGTCTGCCTTGTCGCGTTTGGCGCAGGGTTAACATACGGGGCAGTAGTTATAAAATGGTAAACAGTGTTTGTTATATTTTTCCGGGCCAGGGTTCGCAATATGTGGGCATGGGAAAAGACCTCTATGATAATTCTCCGGAGGCGAAAGCGGTTTTTGGCCAGGCAGCAAAAGCCCTGCCGGATCTAGATTTTAAAAAGCTTTGTTTTGAAGGGCCTATCGAAGAGTTGACGCAGACAGCGAACAGCCAGGTGGCGATATTGACCGCTAGTATAGCTGCCTTGCGGGCATTGGAGGTTGCGGGGACAGCACAATGTGCCGTTCCCGCAGTGTGCGCGGGATTAAGCCTGGGGGAATATTCCGCGCTGGTCGCCTCAGGCGTATTGGAGTTTTCTGACGCGGTAAAGCTTGTCAGGCGGAGAGGCGAGTTGATGGAAGATGCCGCGAAGAAAAATCCCGGCACCATGGCGTCTATACTGGGGATGGCCATGGGAGATTTGAAAGAAATATGCGGGGAGACCAAGGCTGAGATAGCTAACCTGAATTCTCCCGGACAGATAGTGATATCAGGGAAAAAGGAAGATGTTGAGAAAGCAATGGCTTTGGCGTGCGCGAAAGGCGCCAAGAAGGCTATTCCCCTGAATGTCAGCGGGCCTTTTCATTCTTCTTTCATGAAAGAGGCGGCCCTGGAATTCAAAAAAGAACTGGATAGGACTAAATTTTCCGAGCCGAAGGTTCCTGTTGTGAGTAATGTAACAGCTGATCATGAAAAAGGCGCTGAGGAAATAAAAGAAAATCTCGTAAGGCAGTTATATAGCCCTGTAAGGTGGGAGGAATCCATTATAAGGATCAGCAAAGACGACTGTAATACATTTCTTGAGATAGGGCCGGGCAAGGTTCTTAAAGGATTATTGCGTAGGATAAATCCGGAATTAAAGGTCTATAATATAGAAACTACGGAAGATATAAAAAACCTAGCGAATTAAGAAAGGAATATTGTATGTGTGAATCAGCCTTGGAAGGTAAAGTCGCGCTTATAACAGGAGGCGCAAGGGGTATTGGCAGGGAGATAGGCATAATGTTCGCCAAGCAGGGGGCGGATATCGCCATATGCGATGTAAATCCGGAAGAGGCGCAGAAAACCGTCAAAGATATAGAGGATTTAGGCCGGAAGGCAATCTCTTTTAAGGCTGATGTCACTGACTCTAAACAAGTACAGGAAATGACGGATAAAATTCTTGACAAATTTAATAAAATAGATATACTTATTAACAATGCGGGCATAACAAAGGACAATCTCCTCTTAAGAATGTCGGAAGAGGAATGGGATAAGGTAATAGCGGTAAACCTTAAAGGCACATTTGTGTGCACCAAGATAGTCTCAAGGGTTATGCTGAAGCAGAGGTCCGGCAGGATAGTCAATCTTGCCTCGATCATTGGAATAATGGGTAACGCGGGCCAGGCGAATTACGCGGCCTCCAAGGCAGGCATTATAGGCCTTACGAAGAGCGTGGCTAAAGAGCTGGCTTCACGCAATATATGTGTTAACGCGATAGCCCCGGGCTTTATAATGACGGACATGACGGCTAAGTTGCCCGAGGATGTCCAGAAGAAAATGCTTTCCGTTATCCCTCTAGCGAGATTCGGGGAGGCAAAGGATGTGGCGGAGTTGGCAATATTCCTTTCGAGCGAAAGCTCTTCATATATAACAGGCCAGGTAATACAGGTAGACGGCGGAATGGTGATGTAATTAAAGCAAATAACAAGGAGGATTATTATATGGCAGTTGCTGAAAAAGTAAAATCAATAATAGCAGAACAGCTTGGCGTAAAAGCGGAGGAAGTAACTCCCGAGGCATCTTTTATAGATGATCTCGGAGCAGATTCTCTCGATACCGTAGAGCTTGTAATGGCGCTTGAAGAAGAATTCGGTGTAGAGATACCGGATGAAGACGCCGAAAAGATCACTACGGTAGGCGACGCCATTAAGTATATAGAGGAAAAAGGCACAAAGAAGTAATATTTTGAATAAACAGGGGTTAGAAGAGTTATTGGATTGATTTTCAGGCTCTTCTGGCCCCTTTATTTTTAAGGATTTCTTATGAAAAGAAGGGTTGTTGTCACAGGATTGGGCGTGGTTTCTCCCATAGGATGCGCAAAAGATATTTTCTGGGATAACCTCGTAAAAGGGAAGAACGGCATAGGGCCTCTTACTTATTTTGACGCGTCTAAATACGAGTCGCGTATCGCGGGAGAGGTCAAGGATTTTGCGCCGCATCCGTTTATCTCTCCCAAGGACGCGAGGAGGATGGAGAAATTCGTCCAGTTCGGCGTGACCGCGGCGAAGAATGCTGTTGAAGACGCGAACCTGGATGTCGCCAAGGAAGACCCTTACAGGATAGGCGTCCTGGTCGGTTCGGGCATAGGTAGCCTCAGGATAATAGAGGAACAGCATAAAATAATAATTGAAAAAGGCCCTTCGCGCGTAACACCTTTCCTTATACCGATGCTTATCGTCAATATGGCGGCTGGGCACATATCCATTATGATAGGCGTCAAAGGCCCGAACCTCTGCACTACTACGGCATGCGCTTCGGGTTCGCACGCTATAGGCGAGGCAATGAGGATAATCCAATATGGGGACGCGGATATCATGATAGCGGGCGGCACAGAGAGCTGTGTCACTACTCTCGGTATAGCGGGCTTCTGCGCTTTAAAAGCGCTTTCTACCAGGAATAATGAACCAGAAAAAGCATCCAGGCCGTTTGATAAGGACAGGGACGGATTTGTCATGTCCGAAGGGTGCGGTATTGTAATTTTAGAGGAACTGGAACACGCGAAAAAAAGAAACGCCAGGATATACGGCGAGATAGTTGGTTATGGCATGACAGGAGACGCTTATCACATGACAGCGCCTGACCCTGAGGCGGAGGGGCCTGCGAGATGTATGGTAAATGCCATGAAAGACGCCAACCTGAAACCCGAAGATATTTCTTATATAAACGCGCACGGCACATCCACAACGCTTAATGACAAGATAGAGACACTCGCGATTAAAAAGGCATTCGGAAGCCAGGCTAAAAAAGTAGCTATTTCGTCCACTAAATCCATGCTGGGCCACCAGCTTGGCGCGGCAGGCGCGGTGGAATTCGTCATATGCTGCTTGTCTATAGAAAGAGGTGTTATCCCTCCCACGATAAACTACGAAACACCTGACCCTGACTGTGATCTTGACTATGTACCCAATAAAGCCAGACAGGCAAAGGTCACAGCCTGCTTATCGAATTCCCTCGGTTTCGGCGGCCACAACGCCACTCTCTGCGTAAAAAAGATATAACCTGCTTCTTGTTCTTACTGGGCATTAAAACATGACCTGTTTTCGATTGATTTAGCTTTCCCGGCAATTATACTTGAGCTAATGCCCAGTCAAGGTATTGCGCCGCCCATTAATCTAAAAAATCTCAGCATAGATCCCGAGGTTATCCAAAAGGTACCTGCAAGGTTTGCCTGCCATTATAAAGTCATGCCTGTAAAATTCGAAAAAGATACGCTTACCATAGCGATGGAAAATCCCATGGATGTTAATACCCTGGACGAGATCGGTTTATTCCTGGGGTTGAAGGTTGAGCCTGTTATCGAGAGTCTTACGGAAATATCGGAAGCGATCAGAAAATACTACGGCCTGGGCGCGGAAACTATAGAGGAAATAGTGTGCGCCGGAGGCATGGAAAAGGATTTATCGGAACGTAAACAGGAAGCGCATAATATAGACGAAATGGCGCGGGACGCGTCTATTATCAAGTTTGTGAACCAGATGCTTGTCCAGGCAGTAAAAGATAATGCCACGGACATACACATCGAGCCTTATGAAGATGAGCTCAGGATAAGGTACAGGGTGGATGGTATTTTATATGATATCCCTGTTCCGCGGAATACGGAGTATTTCAAATCAGCAATAGTTTCAAGGATAAAGATCATGGCCAATCTCGATATCGCGGAGCACAGGCTGCCTCAGGATGGAAGGATAAATATCAAAATAGCCGGGCGGGCGATAGACCTCAGGATATCTATATTGCCCGCGCAATTCGGGGAGAGCATAGGCATAAGGATACTCGCCAATGCCATGCTCTATGACCTGGCCGGGCTGGGATTGTCTTCCGGTAATATGGGAATACTCGAAAAACTCATAAAAAAACCTCACGGCATTATTTTCGTGACAGGGCCTACGGGCAGCGGCAAGACCACCACGCTCTACGCGTGCCTGTCGAGAATAAACGAAAAAGACAGGAAGATCATTACCATCGAAGACCCTATAGAATATAGATTGAAAGGCGTTACCCAGATACAGGTGCACCCTAAAATAGGCCTGGGTTTCGCTACAGGGCTGAGGTCTATGCTGAGGCATGACCCGGACATTATGATGGTGGGAGAAGTAAGGGATTTTGAGACGCTTGAGATAGCGGTAAGGGTCGCGCTGACAGGGCACCTGGTTTTCAGCACATTACACACAAATGACGCTTCAGGGGGCATAACCAGGCTTTTGGATATGGGCATAGAGCCGTATCTCTGCGCGAGCTCGGTAGAATGTTTTATTGCCCAGAGGCTGGTCAGGGTTATCTGCCCGGATTGTAAATTCCGCATAGATCCCGGCGCAAAAATATTAAAAGAGTTCGGCGCGGTTGATATAGCCGGCGTGGATATTTTAAAAGGCAGGGGCTGTGAATCATGCAAGTTTACGGGATATAAAGGCAGGACCGCTATATATGAATTTTTAATTATGACCGATGAGATAAAAGAAATGGTTTTAAAACGGGCGTCTTCCGCCAGGATAAAAGATAAAGCGTTGGGATCAGGCATGAAAACCCTCAGGATGGACGGCTGGGAAAAAATAAAGGACGGCGTGACCACTGTCGAGGAAGTAATAAAAGTCACGAAAGAGGACTAGCGTGGCCAGGTTCGCGTACAAAGCGAGAACAGCCCGGGCCGAAGCCGTGGAAGGGATAATAGAGGCGGGCTCTGAAAATTCAGCCGTAAATAAACTTGTCCTGTCCGGATATTTTCCCGTGCGCGTATGGGAAGAGCCGCTGTGCGAAACCGGGGCCGCCGGACAACGGATAAGGCCTAAAGATATAGCTTATTTTACAAGACGCCTGTCCGAACTTTTAAATTCCGGCATGACGCTTTACGGCGCGTCAGGCGTGGTAGAAAATCAAACGGAAAACAATAATCTGAAAATAATGATCCGCGGTATCAGGGGCAGCATCGAGAAAGGCGGCCATTTTTCAGAAGCGTTAAAAGAATATCCCGGCGCTTTTCCGGAATTGTATATAAATATAGTCCGTTCGGGCGAGGAATCCGGATCTATAGGCGAGGTGCTGTCAGGCATGGCGGATTTTCTGGATAAGGACGAAGATCTGCGCTCGAGACTTATAGCGGCGCTGGCGTACCCGTGCCTTACGGCGATAACAGGCATTTTCACGATAGTTATTTTAACCGGATTTATCGCGCCGAGGATGGCAGGGATGTTCGCGGATATGGGCGGCAAACTGCCTTTTCCGACGCGGGTGCTTATATGGACAGGGGATTTCCTGCGGGCATATTGGATACCTGTCATGGTTTTCGCAGGAGCTGCAGCCTTTTTAATCGGCGGCAGCGGCTCGAATCCCGCAATAAAGAATAAAATAGATGCTATGCGGCTGAGAATGCCCGTTCTCGGCAGGCTTGTCAAAGAAAATGAATTCATGAGATTTTCAAAGACCCTTTCCATGCTGCTTAAAAACGGGGTTCCTATGCTGAATTCTCTGGCTATAGTTTCGGGAGTGGTAACTAATAGCGTAATAAGAAAAAATATAGAAGAGATACATGATGATATAAAAGCAGGAACGGGTTTCGCCTCGTCGATAAAAAAGAAAAAAGACTTTCCTGTGTTCCTGGCTGATATGGCGGCGGCGGGAGAAGCGGGCGGGTTTTTGGATAAGGCGCTATCGAATATTGCCCGGAATTACGAGATAGAGCTGGAGAGGGACATGAAAATAGCCATAGCCCTTATGGAACCGGTTTTTATCCTGGTTATGGGCGCGCTTGTGGGATTCATCGTGATAGCGGTGTTTTTGCCCATATTCCAGCTGTCGCTGGCAGTCTATTGAGCCGGGGGATGGAGAGGCGGATGAAAAATAAAAAAGGGTTTACCCTTATTGAATTGATGCTGGTAGTGGTTATTATCGGTGTTTTGGTTTCTATGGTGGTTCCGAGGCTCGCGGGCCGTTCCGAAGAAGCCAGGATAGCCGCTGTTAAGGCGGATATAAATGCTAATATCGCGGTAGCGCTTGACCTGTACGAGCTTGATACCGGAAAATATCCGGCTACGGAAGAGGGTTTGGATGCCCTGCTCGCAAAACCCGCTTCAGCCGTGAAATGGAAAGGCCCGTACCTTAAGAAACAGCCCCTTGATCCATGGGGGAGGAGATATATGTATAAATTCCCCGGGGACAGGGCAGGAGATTATGACCTCTATTCTTGCGGCCCGGACGGAGCAGAAGGCGGGGCGGATGATATTGTCAACTGGCAATAAACAGGGAGACAAAGGTTTTTTACTGCTCGAGATAATGGTAAGTATCTCGATATTGTCACTGGGTATTGTGTTGATACTGGGTTCTTTGACAAATTTATTAAGGGCGATCGAGTTTTCCAGGGATTGTTTTAAGGCGGGCCTTGTACTTGAAGAAAAAATGATAGAGGTCTATAATAGTGGCGCGGAAGAAGGCTCGTCAAAAGGTGTGTTCAGCGCTTTTGACGCCAGATTTTCGTGGGAGATGGACATTACAGGATCCGCGGACGGTTCTTGCAAAGAAATGAACCTCAAGGTTTCATGGCGCGGCAAAAATAAGGAAGAGGAGTTATCGGTCTCGACATGTTTATGACACGCAGGGCTTTTACACTTATGGAACTTATGGTAGCCGTGGCGATAATGGCGGTTATCGCGGTTTCCATATACGCTTCTTTTGGCGCGGGTATTAAGGCATGGCATAAGGGAGACGAAAGCCGGGAGCTTCAAAAAATAAGGACAGCGTTGTTAAGGATCCAGAAGGAGCTGAGAGGTTCATTCTTTTTCTCCGAGGCGCCTTTCAGGGGTTTTTCTTCAAGCGTTATGTTTCCTATTGTCGCGGCAGGCGAAGATAAGGACAAGATTTACATCATAACTTATTATATAACGGAAGATAAAAATACCGGTTCGAAAGCGCTCATGAAAACAAAAAATATCTTTACGGGCGCGGAATGGACAGGAGAGGAAGGTACGGAAGAATTTGTCTTTTTCGCGGATTCAATAGATTTTGAATACGCGTACGGATCGAACGACGGTTCAAAAGGTATTAAATGGAAGGATGAGTGGGGATATCCCCAGGAAAAATTGCCGCTGGCAGTAAAGATCAATTTTAAAACAGACCTGGATGAAGGAATATATCACAAGATAATATTTATTCCACAGGGGGCGTTAGGCGCGGAATGAAAAACGAAAGAGCAGGCATACTGATATTTGTTTTATGGACGCTGATTATTTTGTCGCTGTTCGGGATAGCCGTTTCTTATAATTCTACGGCGGATATCAGGCTAGCCAAATACGAGTCCGCGGCCATAAAGTCGTTATATCTCGCCAGGGCCGGGATGGCGAAGGCGCTGGCGGAATTTAATAAAGATAAAAATGATCATGACTCTCTTAATGAATCATGGAATAAGCCGAAGGAATTCAGGTTCGGGGGAGGGAAGGTTGTGTATAGCGCTTACGATGAAAGCGCGAGGGTCAATCTGAACAGCCCGTTTTTAAACAAGGAACATCTTGACAGGCTTGGATTGAATGACGCTGTCAGCCAGGGATTATTGGATTATAAGATTAAAAAAGGGGAAAAAGGTTTTGAGTTTATGGAAGAGTTGTTTTTGCTCGACGGTTTTACGCGCGCTGACTATTCAAAAATAGAAAACAACGTTACTATTTATAGGGGCGTTGATCCGAGGGTTAATATAAATACAGCCGGCGAAAATATCTTGAATATAGCCTTGGGCAATGACCAGATGATAAAAAAGATCATGGAATATATAAGGGGAGACGATGCCAGGGCCGGGACAGAAGATGACGGGGTTTTCACAGAAGATAATTTCAACATTGTATTCGGGGATTTTGGCGCCGGCACGGAATACATCGCGCATTACAGGGCCCTTTTTAGCGTAAAATCTAATTTTTTCAGGGTGTCGGCGGAAGCATCTTTTCCGGAGAATGAAAACAAATCAAAGCGTATCACCGCGGTTATCGACAGACTTGGTAAAATTTATCACTGGAAAGAAGAATAGGTTGAACAATTCGGAAGAAACCCTGTTTATCCCCAGATATCAGGCTGCTTTAAGATTTATAGAATTTCCGTCCACAGATCCTTCCGAGATCAAGGGCATGGCGGAACTATACGCCCTCAGGCAATCCCCCTGTACAAAAGAAGAGATAATAATGGGTTTTCGGAATATAGGATCCTTCAAAAAAGGATTTTCTTTTGTAATGCTGGCTATCGTAAAGAGACAACAGGCGGAAGAGATGATAAGGCATAGGGCTGTTATACCAGGAAGCATAAGGTTGGAAACAGAGTTATTGTATTCAAACCTTTTGAAGAAAAGCCTGATCGAAAAAGACAGGACAGTTTTAGTTATGTATATCCAGGAGAGTCATTCGGAAATCATGGTAATAGACGGCATAAGACCTGTTTTTTCAAGAGGTTTTAATGGCCGGGAAACCCCGGCGGATGAAATAAACCGGTCGCTGATCGCATACGGCTCGGGCAAGAATAACAAAAAAATAGAAAAAACAGTTATTGTCCACAGTCCGGATGTTGATATGGGGAAGGTGAGATCCGGCTTTGAAATGTTATCTTCAATGCCGCTTGATTTTTATGAAGATAAGGGAGACACGATCGATTCCGGAGCACATCTGGAGATAAACCTCCTCCCGCGGGAATATATAGATAAGAGAGCGAACAAGGAAAGCATGAAACAAGCTTTTGTCACATATTCTTTATTATTCATCGCCATGACCATGCTGACCTCTCTTTTTATTTTTGAGTTAAATGAAAAAAATAAAACAATCCTCATGTTTTCCAAGGAGGCGGAAAAGGCCGAAAAGGATATTACCCGTATCGATAACATCCTTAAAAAAACAAAGGCATTAAAATACATGGAAGAAGAGGGGATGCGCGTTACGGGTATTTTAAAAGAGTACCTCAGGCTTGTGCCGCAGGATGTGTTGATGGAGGAGTTGAATTACGAAGATAACGGAGTTTTTTATTGCAATGGCGTCAGTAGAGACATAACAGGTATTTTTAATTTTGTAAAGGTCCTCGAAAGGTCCGGATACTTTAAAAAGGTAGAGATCAAATATGCGGCAAAAAAACAAATCGGGAACAGGGAATACACTGATTTCAGCATCGGATGTTTTGCGCATTGACATGATACCTGTAATCTTCTCAAAAAGAGAGAAATATATTTTTATTATAACAGTGGTTTTTATCGCTTCGGCGTTTTTGTACAATTTTATATTCGAACCCAGCGTTAAAAAATGGCTGGCTCTCGATAGTGAGATAGAGGCTAAAAAAGCGGAAATAGAAAATAACGCTGGGCTGATAACCAGAAAAGACTCTATCCGCCGTGAATATGATAGATACGCGGGACCTGATAAAAATATATCCGCGGTCCTGAGTGATATGGAGAGCAGTGCTCATTCTTTTGGTATAAAAACCAGCAATATAAAGCCTGGCAAAGAAGCAGAGAACGGGCTTTATAAGGAATATGGCATAGAGCTCCAGATAGAAGGGGAGATGCCCGATATAATAAAATTCCTGTCCGAAGTAGTTAAATTACCGACGCTTGCCGCGTTGAAAAGATTTGATTTCAAACTTATATCGCAAAACCCGCCTATTTTCAAAGGCACTGTAATCCTTTCCAAAATTATTACTACACCTTAACCAATGTCACATTTAAGACACTGTCTTAAATGTGACATTGGGCAGACTTGACAGTTTGAAAAGCATAGGGTATACTTACTCTCTAAATGGATAGCATGCTGTCGCTGTCTATATAGATAGTGTAAGTTCACATTTAAGACACTGTTTTAAATGTGAACTTAGCGAGAGAGAAGAATGGAAAAAGTGTATTTGATAAAAGATTTGGCGAGAATGAGCGGGCAGACGGTTTATACGCTCAAATATTATTTGAACATAGGGCTTATAAAAGAAGCAGGAAGGAGCCCCGAGACAAGTTTCAGGTATTTTAACGACACTACATTGGAAAGATTAAAAAAAATCAGGGAACTACGCAGGGAAAACAGATCCATAGCTGAGATAAAGGAGATGCTGGGATAATGCCATACTACGGTATCCTGAACCTGAATAAAGAACCGTTCTCGACAAGCCCTGACCCGTATTTTTTCTACCCGTCTATTTCGCACAAACAGGCGATACAAAGGCTTGAGATAGCCATAAGGTTAAAAAGAGGTTTAAGTGTTATTTTAGGGGACGTGGGTATCGGCAAGACCACCCTTGCCCGGGCGCTGATACAGGAATTACATGCCACCAACGGCGCCATAACCCATATGATACTGGACCCCACCTACGATTCGGAATTCCAGTTCGTTACAACGCTTGCCAAACTTTTCGGGATAAAATCCTCATTCCGTTCCACCCTTGATTACAAAGAAGCCATAGAAAGATTTTTGTTCAAGAAATGCGTTGATGAAGGCCGGATAATAGCACTTATCATAGACGAAGGCCAGAAGCTGAGCCTGTCCTCGCTAGAGGCACTGCGCACACTTTTGAATTACGAGACAAATGAATACAAACTGTTACAGCTTGTCATCATGGGCCAGATGGAGCTTTTGCCAAAACTGCAGAGGATAAATAATTTTTCAGACAGGATCACCTTAAAATATATACTAAACCCCCTGGATTACAATGAAACCAAAAATATGATAGAATTCAGGCTCAAACAGGCGGGCGCAGGCTCGGGCAAAGAGATATTCACCGAAAAAGCCATACTCAAGATATACCAGCATACCCAGGGTTATCCGCGTAAGATCGCGGCTATGTGCCACAATCTGCTGGAAGAGCTGGTCATGAAGGATAAAAGGATCATCGAAGAAGAACTGGTGGATGAGCTGATAGAAAAAGACAGGAAGGTGGTTTTGGTATCATGACAGAGCATACTCCCGAAGGAAAGCTTTTGGATATTATAAGGAAAGGCCAGGCAAAAGTAACAGCCGGCAGAGAGCTGAAGATATTTACAAAAATAAATATCATATTGATGGTGATAATAGCCGCGGTGGCGGTTATTTTCATAGCGGATGTGTTTATTTTCAAGGAAAAACCTCTGGCGGTGCCTGTTGCCGTGGAAAACGCGGTTAAAATGACCCAAGAGATCAATGTCGAACCTGAACTCGCGCCGGAAAAGACAGACGAGCCTGTTGTAAAAAAAGTTTCCAGGGAAGAGATATTGGGGAACCTTAATTTATTAGGTATCATTACAGGGGATAACAACCAGGCGATTGTCGAAGATAAGGCTTTGAAGAAAACATTTTTTCTGTATAAAGGAGATTCGCTTGGGGAATTAAAGGTATATGATATAAAGGAAAGCGTGCTGATATTGGACTTCGAAGGGGAAAGGATAGAGTTGAAAATATAGCCTATGAAAAAAATTATCGCGGGTATATTATTGGCGTTTATGTTTTCCGGGCCTGTTTTTGGGGCGCAGATCGAAGAGCCGGACCTTATATCCCTTGATATCAAAGGCATGGATATAAGGGACGTGTTCAAGATTTTGTCGCAGAAGAGCGGGCTTAACATAGTCTCGGACAGTGACGTGAACGGTACGATCACTCTTTATTTAAAGGATGTGAGCGTCATGGACGCTATAAGCATAGTAGCTTCAACCAATAAACTGGCTTATGAGCAGACAGGCTTGCTTGTAAGGGTCATGAACCAAAAGGACTATGAAAAGAGGTATGGAAAGTATTTTGAGGACAGGACAAAGACAGAGGTAGTTAAACTTAACTATGTCGGCGCCGCTGAGGCCGGCAGGGCGCTGGCGCAGATGAAATCCGACATAGGCAGGATCATATCCGAGGATATCTCGAATACGATCGTCATGATAGATACCCCTGAAAATATTAAAAAGATGAAGGAAGTGCTTTCTGGGATGGATACGCCTCTTGTTACGGAGGTTTTTCCTCTTGATTATGCGAACGCGGAATCGGTAAAGGATAAAATAAACGAGATGGTATCCAAAGACCTGGGGAGTGTTAAATTCGACGAGAAGACAAATAAGCTTGTGGTCAGGGATACCCCTCAAAAAATAGAGGACATGCGTAAGGTAATAGACGCGTTCGACGAAAAAACAAGAGAGGTGTTGATAGACGCCAATATCATCCAGGTCACGCTTTCGGATAAATACGGTTATGGCATAGACTGGGCGGCTATAGCTAAGGCAGGGGACGTGAAATTTACGACTGATACGAATCTCTCGACCGGGCTTTCGAACGTCACTCCGTCAACACTCAACATAGCTACAAGCGGCGGGAACTATTCCGCGATAATAAGCCTTTTGAAGACATACGGGGAGACGAATATCCTGTCGAGGCCCAGGATTACCGTTGTTGACAGGCAACAGGCGAAAATTCTCGTGGGTTCAAAAGAGGTTTACGTCACAAGCGATGTCACTACCACAAGCGGAGGCACTTACCATACGACAGACCATGTCAATTTCGTGGACGTAGGCGTGAGGCTCGCCGTAACCCCGGAGATCAACAGGGCGGGTTTTGTGACACTCAAGATAAAACCCGAGGTCTCGAGCACGGACCCGGCGAAAACAGTGGAATTAAAAAACCCGGACGGTTCGACACGGACTATAGTTCCTTTTGTGAACACCTCCGAGGCAGAGACATCCGTAGTCGTGAAAGACGGGACTACTATAATAATAGGCGGATTGATGAAGGACACCCTGGTTAACCATAAAGAAAAAGTGCCTTTCCTTGGGGATGTGCCTTTATTGGGCAAGCTTTTCTCTACCACGGGCAAGAGCAAGGAAAAAACAGAGCTTGTGATATTGCTTACCCCTCATGTTGTAGACGGAGAAAAGACTACGGAAGAGGCCGAAGCATACATGGCTGATTGGGAGAAGAAATCCGCGGATATGGATATAGAAATGCCGGAGAAACCGGAAATAAGGCCTATGGCTGAGGGATCCGGAGCGAAGTTAAAAAAAGAACAGCCGAAGCCGGAAAAGGTAGCCGCGGCAGTGAAACCGGCGGTAAGGGAATCCGTAGTTAAAAAGCCTCTTGTCAAAAAGAGCGCTAAACCAAGGCAGAAATGGGCACCTATTTTAGGAGCTGCCGGCCGCGGCGAAGACAAAAACACGGAAACGCCGTTTTTAGTTACCGAAAGTTACGAAGCTGAGAAAACAGGGATGCCTAAGGCAAAGGCTGAGGCATTGCCTTTGTCCACTGCTGAGCCGCCTTATGAAGACTATTATTCTAAATTAAGGGAAGAAATCAACAGTCTGGCAAAACAGGATAAAGATGTCAGCGGCATAAAAGGAGAAGTGCATCTGCAGTTTACACTGGACAAAGAAGGTTTTCTGGTCAAAGGCCCGATAGTGCTGAATAATCCAGATCTAAGGCTTGTAAGAAGCGCCGTAAGAATGGTAAAAAATGCAGCGCCTTTTTTGCGGTTTCCAAAGGCGTTAAAGAAAAAACAGGCGGAGTTTAGTATAGTAGTCAGATACGAGTGAATATACCAGGATTTTCCTTGACGTATAAGGGATAATAATATAATCTATCTAACATGTTTAAGTATTTTAAGATAATATTAATGACGTTGGCAATAGCCGCGTCTGCGCCTCTTTTACCTGCGTTCGCGGAGCCGGTCGGGAAGATCGAAGGCAATAAATCCTCATGGTACGCGATTATCGGGTCAGGTGATAAAGGCAGGAAACTTTACGTAAAAGGGGATATATTTTATTCCGGCAAAGATCCGGCTAAAGGTTTAAGGATATCGGATATTAAAAATGATGCCCTTGTGCTGGAAGATATGGTTTCAAGGGACAGCCTTATAATTAAAACCGGGGAACATATCCCGGTGGAAGGCAGGACGCTGGTTTTTGAAAAGACCGTAGAATCCAATGTCCTGGAGTATAACTACAACAAAAAGCCTTCCGCTGAATCCAGGAAAAATCAGCTGGAAGATTTTACGGTAAAAAACCTTGAAAAGAAAAAGATAATACTTGAGAAAAATTATAATAGTAATATTGGCGGTGCAGACAGCCTTTCAGCCAGGGAGAAAGAAGTTTTTCAGAGCCCGCAGGACAAAGATAGCGGCAAGAAGATCATACTGAAAGAACTTTTCGACAAAATAGAAACCAGGAAAGTAGGGGAAGATATCTGGGCGGTGGACAAAGGCAGCGCCAGGTCAGCTGTCCATAATGCCGGCGCCGCGCTTATTTCCGCGATAAAAAGCGTGGAGCCCGGGTACAGGTTCGGAGAAGGCCCGAGTTTGAAGTTCAATACCGATATTGCCGCCGTCACAGTGAATAAAGACGGGTTCACGATACGGAATATAGCCGTTGCCAGGCTTACTAAGGATTTCGGGATACGCGAAGGGGATATCATTAAAAGTATAAACGGATACCCCGTGAGCAATCTCCTGGGGATATACAGGGCATATGAGAATACGGTGTTGAGTAAAGATACCAAACTTCTCAGTATCGATATTGTCAGGGCAGGGAAGAAAAGAACATTGATTTATAAAATAAGATAGTCCCTCGTCCGCCGCAGAACTTTGGCGGACTCGGGATCAAATTTTGTTTCACAAAATTTGGGAGGATTTTCATGGATTATTTATTGACGGAAGAACAGGTGATGATACGGGATCTGGCGAGGCAGATCGCGCAGGAAAAGATCAGGCCGATCGCGGCGAAATACGATGAGGAAGGCATCTTCCCGTGGGATATAGTGAAGATAATGGCCGCGAGCGACTTATGCGGCATATATATCGAGGAAAAATACGGCGGCACAGGCGGAGGCGCGATGGATCTGGTGCTCGCGACCGAAGAATTATCCAGGGCATGCGGAGGTATCTCCCTGGCTTTCGCGGCTACGGCGTTGGGCACATTTCCTATTATATTATTCGGTACAGATGAGCAGAAGCAAAAATACCTGCCTGATATAGCCAAAGGGAAAAAATTGGCGGCATTCGCTTTGACCGAAGCCGGCGCGGGAAGTGACGCGGGGTCTATAGCCACTACCGCGAAAAAAACCGGCGATCATTATGTTTTGAACGGCACCAAGCAGTGGATCACCAACGGAGGCGAGGCCGAGGTTTATACGGTTATTGCTTCCACGGACAGGTCTAAAGGCGCGAGAGGGGCCGCCGCGTTTATAGTAGAAAAAGGCACAAAGGGTTTTGAATTCGGGAAGAAAGAGGACAAGATGGGTATACGGGCGTCCGCTACCAGGGAGCTCGTATTTACGGATTGCAAGATCCCCAAAGAGAACCTGCTCGCGAAGGAAGGTATGGGATTTATAGTGGCAATGAAGACATTTGACCAGTCAAGGCCCGGGGTAGCGGCACAGGCGGTCGGGATCGCGCAGGGCGCGCTTGACCTTACAGTAGCGTACATGAAAGAAAGGAAGCAGTTCGGGAAGAGCATAACCAGCTTTCAGGGCCTGCAATTCATGCTCGCGGACATGGCTACGGAGATAGAGGCCGCGAGGGCGCTTGTTTACGCGTGCGCCAGGATGCTGGACAGCGGCAATTCGAAGGTATCAAAAGATTCCGCCATGGCTAAACTTTTCGCTTCGGATGTAGCGATGAAGGTCACGACAGACTGCGTGCAGTTGTTCGGTGGATACGGTTATATGAGAGACTATCCTATTGAAAAATACATGCGTGACGCGAAGATCACGCAGATATATGAAGGCACCAACCAGATCCAGCGCGGGATAATAGCGAATCATCTTATAAAGGAAACAAAATGAACCCAGCCCTTTCTGCCGGAAATAATATTTTAAAGTAGAAAGGGCTGGATATATAAGCAAGAAAGGATAGCCTGGTGAACATCATTGTATGCATAAAACAGGTACCTGATACCACGAATGTCAGGATAGACCCTGAAACAAACACCCTTGTGCGGTCAGGTGTCCAGAGTATTGTAAATCCTTTTGATATGTACGCCATCGAAGAGGCAGTGAGGCTTAAGGAAAAATTCGGAGGGATGGTAACCGTAATAACAATGGGTCCGCCCCAGGCGGAAGAGGCGCTGCGCGAGGCAATATCGCTTGGCGCGGACGAAGCGGTGCTGGTTTCGGACAGGGCATTCGCCGGCAGTGATACATGGGCGACGAGTTATACGCTTTCCAGGGCTATACTGAAAACAGGTAAATTCGATATGGTCATATGCGGGAAACAAGCGATAGACGGGGATACCGCGCAGGTCGGCCCCGGGATCGCGGCATTTCTCGATATCCCGCAGATAACCTTTGTAAAAAAGATAGAAGACATCAAGGATTCTATCGTGCGCGCGGACAGGATGACTGAAGAAGGCTATGATATAGTCGAATCGCCTTTACCCTGCCTGATAACGGTGGTCAAGGAAATAAACGAGCCGAGGCTTCCGTCTTTGAAGGGCAAGATGAGGGCTAAAAAAATAGAGATCAAAAAACTCGAGGCAAAAGACCTTGACGCGGACCCTGATTTACTGGGGCTTAAAGGCTCTCCCACAAAGGTCGTAAAAATATTTACGCCGCCTCCGAGAAAAGGCGGCCAGATTTTAGAAGGTGAAGCAAAGGATGTCTGCGGCAAATTAGCGGGGCTATTAAAGAACGAGATCTGTTAGCTTAAAGGCTGACCGTGCAATGTTACATTCTGACAGTGTCACAATGTAACATTAGGAAGGGAAATTAGATGTCGATAAAGGTAATTACCGAGAAATGCGTCGGGTGCAAGCTATGTGTGAAGTCCTGTCCGTTCGGCGCCATTGAGGTAACAAATAAGAAGGCAGTTATAGATCTCGATAAATGCACCTTGTGCGGGGCATGTATAGAGTCATGCAAGTTCGACGCCATCGTGCTTATGAAACTCAGTCCTACCGATATACCATTTCCGAAAAAATTCGGCGAATATAAAGATGTATGGGTATTCTGCGAACAGAAAAAAGGCGTTGTCCAGAGTGTCGCGTATGAACTCCTGGGCAGAGGGCGGGAGCTTGCTGATACGCTCGGGGTCGAACTATGCGGGGTGCTTTTGGGTGAGAATATCAGGGAAGAGGCACAGAAGGTCATCCATAGGGGCGCGAACAAGGTTTATCTTGTGGATTCGAACGCGCTGAAGCATTACCAGGACGAACCTTACGCGAAGGTAATGATACATTTGATAAACGAGTTTAAGCCCGAGATAGTGCTTTGCGGCGCCACATCGATGGGCAGGTCATTGATATCGCGGGTCGCGATAGGCGTGCATGCCGGCCTTACAGCGGATTGCACAGGCCTTGATATAGACAAGAAAGAAAGGCTTTTACTGCAGACAAGGCCCGCGTTCGGCGGCAATATCATGGCTACCATTATCTGTCCAAATCACAGGCCTCAGATGTCGACTGTAAGGCATAAGGTCATGAAAGAAGCGTCCGAGGACAAGCACCGCAAGGGAAAGATCATAGAAAAGAGTTACGACAGCCAGGTATATTCCTCAAGGACCGCGCTCCTCGATATAGTGGAGGAGATAGAAGAAACAGTCAATTTGACAGAGGCGAATGTTATCGTGTCCGGCGGAAGAGGCATGCAATCCCCGGATAATTTCAAACTCATAGAAGGCCTGGCAAAGGTGCTGGGAGGGGCGGTGGGCGCGTCCCGCGCCGCGGTTGACAGCGGATGGAAAACATACTCCCACCAGGTCGGCCAGACAGGAAAGACAGTGTGCCCGAAGATATACATAGCGTGCGGCATATCAGGCCAGATACAGCACCTTGTCGGCATGCAGTCTTCGGACATAATCGTGGCGATAAATAAAGACCCTCACGCGCCTATATTCACTGTGGCGACGTACGGGATAGTAGGTGATCTGTTCGAGATATTGCCGGAATTAACGGCGAGGTTTAAAGAAATTTTGAAAAAATAGGAGATTATGTATTTCAAATCCCTGGAATTATTCGGTTTCAAATCCTTCGCGGACAAGACCCGGCTTGACTTCGAGCCCGGCATTACCGCTGTCGTAGGCCCGAACGGCTGCGGCAAGTCCAATATAGCCGATTCGATAAAATGGGCCCTGGGCGAACAGTCCGCCAAGGTCTTGCGCGGCGGCAAGATGGAAGACGTTATCTTTAACGGGACAGACGGCAAGGAACCCGTAAGTTTCGCAGAAGTTTCTCTTACTCTCTCCAATCAGGACAGGATGCTCCCCATAGAATATGACGAGGTTACGGTCACGAGGCGTTTGTACCGCTCGGGCGAGAGCGAATATCTTTTGAACAAGACCCCGGTGCGGCTCAAGGATATCAATGAACTTTTCATGGGTACCGGCATAGGCACCAGCGCTTATTCGCTTATCGAGCAGGGCAAGATAGACCAGGTGCTGAGTTCCAAGCCAGAAGAAAGGCGCGAGGTTTTCGAGGAAGCGAGCGGCATAACGAAATATAAGGCGAAAAAGAAAGAGGCGCTGAGGAAGCTGGAAGAGACCGAGCAGAATCTGTTGAGGATAAATGACATAATAGTGGAGGTAAAACGCCAGATCAATTCCATTGAGCGCCAGGCAAAGAAAGCGGAGCGCTACAAAGAGCGTTACGAAGAACTGAAATCAGTCGAGATGAAACTTTCAAGGATAGAGCTGGAGATATTGAAAAGCAGGAACGTGAATTCGGAAGTCAATATAAACGAACTGAAGCAAAAAGAAGCGGAATTGAATACCGAGTTAAACAGGTTATCGCAGGAACTGTCGGTGTTGACCGGCGAACGCTCGACGGTGGAGACAAAAAGGATAGAATTGAAGTCCGGGATAGTGGAGCTTAATTCCAACGCCTCAAAGGCCGCGGATAAGATATCTATGGATAAAGAGAGGGTGGAAGAGCTGATAAAACGCCGTTCCAGCCTCGAGGCGGAGATAAAAAATGCCGAGGACATACTTGTCGCCCAGGAAAAGGAGATAGCGAATCTCAGGGAAAAAATATCGGTCCTGGAAAAAGAGGACAACGAGAGGTTAGGCAGGGCCGCGGAAAAAGAGAAAAGATTCGGGGAGATATCCCTGATAATAAAAACAAGCGAGACAACACTTTCCACCTCAAAAGCGAATATCATGGATATCGTCTCGAGGCAGGCGAAGCTGAGAAACCAGGCGGCAAAGATATCAGCCACTATCTCAACCCATGGCGCCAGGCTCAAAAGGCTCGAGTCGGAGAAATCCGCTATTTTGGAAGAAAGGGATAACCTGCGCTCGAGACTGAACGAGGCAATGGAGGAGATAGCGGCGATCGAAAAAGAATCCGCCGGCCTTAAGGCGGAGAGGGAGACCGCAGCCGCTTCTGTTTCCGGCGTACAGGCAAGTATAGACGCGCTTACCGAAGAATCCAAGGAAATACAGACACATCTCGCGTCCAGCAGATCCAAACTGGAGCTTCTGGAAGAAGCAAGGCTTAAATATGAGGGTTTTTCAGCCGGCGTAAAGGCAATACTCGGAAGCGAGTCCAGGATAGAAGGCGTAAAGGATTGCCTCGCCAATCTTTTAACTGTCAAAAAAGGTTATGAGACCGCGATAGAGGCGGTGATGTCCGAATACCTCCAGGGTATAGTAGTGGACAATATAGGATCCGTGGACAGGGCAATAGCGTATCTTAAGGAGCAGTCATGCGGCAAGGCGTTATTTATATATCCGGGGCATTTTAATCCTGCGGACGCCGGACAGGAAGACCCGGGGGCCATAAACGACAGCCGTGTCATAGGCAGGGCAGAGGATTTCGTGGATACCGCTGATCCTTATAAAGGCATATTGAAGCATATATTGAAAGGCATTTTTATAGTGAACGAACTCAAGGACGCGAGGGCGCTACTGGACGAAAACAGGGCTGCCGGAAGAAAAAGGTTTGTTACGCTGTCAGGCGAGATCATAGAGAGCGGATTTATAACGGGCGGAAGCTTCAAGAAAGAAGAACTCGGGCTTATAAACAGAGATGCCAGGATAAATGAGATACGCCAGGCGATAAGCGTCCTGGAAACGCGCTCCGGTAAGCTTGAGGAAGAAAAACTCTCTAAGGAAAAAGAAGAGGCTGACTTGAAAACCAGGCTGGAGTCGCTCACAGCCGCGATAGGCGAGAAAGATATACTCTTTGCCAATGCATCCGCGGCCAAATCCAACCTGGAAGAAAACATAAAAGGCGTAGGAGATGAGATATCCCTGATGGACCTGGAAATAGAAGAAGTGAATTCCGAGATATTTACCTTGAAACAGGAAGAAGAGGCTTCCATTAAAACGCTTACACAGCTTGAGAATGAGAACAAGGCCAACGAAGAAAGGATCCGCGCGAGCGAAACCGCTATAATGGAATGCGCCAAGGAAAAAGAACGGCTCCTGGTGGAGATCGCCGAGGCCAGGACAGAGCTTGGTTCCCTTGAAAGCAAAAAAGAAGGGCTGGCAGGTACATTGAACATACTCGAGTCATCCCTCCGCGACGCCAAGAACAATGTGGAATCCAGGAAACTCGAGATAAATAATTCCGCGGCGAAGACCGAAGAGCTAAGCGCGGAGATAAAAGAACTTGAGCAGAACATAGTTTCCCTGTCCGAAGAAGCCGCTGTAAAGACTAATGAGCTTACGGGGGTGGAGAGCGTGTACGCGGAAATAACAGCGAAGGCGGCGTCTTATGAGGCCAAGTTCAGGGAAATAGAGGACCGCATAAACGAAATACGGTCGAGCACGCATTCGGTGGATTTGCAAAAAGCCGAGGTAGGTTACGGTATAGGGAACCTTACACAGCGCATAAGAGATGTTTATAAGTCCGAACTCGAGGAATTCCCGCTCGAGGAAAACTGGCAGGCGATAGACAAAGACAGCCTGAAAAATAACGTGGATGCGATGAGAGAACAGCTGGATTCGATGGGCGCGGTAAATCTGGTGGCTATAGAGGAGAACAAGGAACTGCAGGACAGGTTCGTATTTTTGACCACACAGAGAGACGACTTATTGAAGGCGAAAGAAAGCCTCATGGAGGCGATCACTAAAATAAACAAGACCACGAAAGAACTTTTTGTTGAGACATTCAAGAGTATACAGGTGGAGTTCAGGAATTTTTTCAAGATGCTTTTCGGAGGAGGGGACGGAGAACTTATTCTCCTGGATGACGGCAACGTGCTTGAATGCGGGATAGAGATAGTCGCCAGGCCTCCCGGCAAAAGGCTTCAGAACGTGTCGCTCCTTTCTGGAGGAGAGAAGGCGCTTACCGCGGTAGCCCTCATATTCGCCATATTCAAGGTAAAACCCAGCCCGTTCTGCGTACTGGACGAGATAGACGCGCCTCTCGACGAATCGAACGTGGATAGGTTTTCAAGAAGCCTCGACATGTTTACCAACACGTCACAGTTCATAGTAATAACCCACAATAAAAAGACCATTGATAAGGCCGATGTGATGTACGGCATCACCATGCAGCAGTCCGGTGTGTCAAAGGTTGTCTCGGTAAAATTCTCAGACTCGAAAAAACAGGAAGCTGTGGAAACCGCTTAACTGCAGATCTTATTCTTGCCGCTTTTTTTGGCCCCGTAGAGCGCCTTGTCCGCTTTGGCTATTAATTCTTCTTTTGTATCGGCGTCTTCGGGGAAAGACGCTACGCCTATACTGACGGTTATATTCCTGAGGGTAGGGCTTGTTTCAACGGTTTTTCTTATGCGTTCGGCAAGTATAAGGGCCTCCTGTTTCTTTGTGAGAGGCAGTATTACCGTGAATTCCTCGCCGCCGTAACGGCTTACAGTATCTATTTTTCTCGAAACATCCTTCAATATCCTGGATATCTCCCTTAAGAGCGCGTCCCCGGCTGGATGGCCGTTGGTATCGTTAAACATTTTAAAGTCGTCTATGTCTATCATAAGGAGGGCGAAATAGCTTTTTGCGGAAACAGACCTGTTTATCTCCTCCGATAACAGGTACTGGAAATATCCGTGATGCCAGAGCCCTGTCAGGGAATCGGAGTTAGAAAGCACGACAGTCTGCTCATAAAGCCTGGAATTCTCGATCGCGAGCCCTGCCTGGTTCGCGAACATCGTGAGCATACGCACGTGGTCGGTAGTTATAGCTTTTCTATTGAACCTGTTATCGGCGATAAGGACGCCTATTACCTTGTCCTTTGCCTTTAAAGGCATGGCTACGAATTCGTCCAGGTCCAGGGGTATTGCTGCCTCATTTTTCATTTTTTGTTTCGCCTCGGGGGTATTTATTATAAAGGGCATGCCTTCGAGCGCGGTAAGAGCGATTACGCCCGCGTCTTCCCTGATAGGGATCTTCATGGACTTTATCGTCTGGTTGAGCCTTGATCTTTTAAGATGGTCGAACTGCGGCTCTATGTCTATAAGCTCCTCAAGCCCTATTTTATTCTTTTCTATATAAGACCATATCTGGCTGGCGTCTTCCGCGCTGTCAGGCCCTATGCCCATCTTGCCCTCCAGCCGGTTTTCTTTTTCGTTCACAAGAAAAAGCATTGCCCTGTTGAAACTCAGGCCGGAATGGGAGGTGGCGGCAGTCAGTATTATATAAAGGATCTCTTCCAGGTTGAGGGTAGTGCGCATGGCATTGCCTATCTCATAGAGCATTTCCAGTTCAGCCCTTGCCTTTGCCAATTCTTCCCGGTAAGTTTTGATCTCCGTGGTATCCATATTTTGATTATATCATAAGTTTTCTAAAGTTGTTGACAAAAAAGCGTAAATTGGTATAATATTTTCCATCTTCGGGAGAGGGTGAAATTCCCCACCGGCGGTAAACCCCGCCCTTTCTACTGGAAAGAATATCTTAAAGTAGAAAGGGCGGGGTAAAGTCCGCGAGCTCTCATAAAAGAGGGCAGACCCGGCGCGATTCCGGGACCGATTGTTAAAGGCTAGATGGGAGAAGACGAAAGTTTATCTTTTGTATTTATCGCCCGAAGACTATCTTCGGGTTCTTTTATTTATAGAGGCTTTTATGAAATTCAATACAATACCGGAAATTATCGGGGATTTAAAAAAAGGAAGGCTGGTCATCGTGGTTGACGATGAAGACCGCGAGAACGAGGGCGACCTTGTCGTAGCCGCCTCTTTTGCCGCGCCTTCCGCGATAAATTTTATAATAAAACATGCCAGGGGGCTTGTGTGCATGCCCATGGAAGGCAGCAGACTGGATGAGCTGGGCCTGCACCCCATGTTCGAGGACAACCAGGATACGTTCAAGACAGCTTGGGCTATTTCCGTTGACGCCAAAAAAGGCACTACCACGGGTATTTCCGCCCACGACCGTTCAGTCACCATAAAAGCCCTTATAAAAGCCGGCACGAAACCCGATGACCTTGCGCGGCCCGGGCATGTATTTCCTTTGCGCGCGAAAGAAGGCGGGGTTTTGACCAGGGCGGGGCATACAGAGGCTTGCGTTGACCTTATGAAGCTGGCTGGGCTCTATCCCGCCGGGGTCATCTGTGAGATAATCAATGATGACGGCACTATGGCGAGACAGAAAGACCTGGAAAGGTTCTCAAAAAAACATAAGCTTAAGATATGTACAATAGCGGGCCTCATCAATTACAGAAGGAGATCCGAGAAACTCGTGGCATGCGTTGCCTCGAGCCGGATCCCGACTGATTACGGCGTATTTAAATTGTATCTGTATGAATCTACCGTCGACAAATATCAGCATATCGCGTTTGTAAAAGGTGATGTCAAGGGGAAGAAAGATGTTCTGGTACGTGTGCATTCAGAATGCCTCACAGGGGATATATTCGGCTCCAAAAGATGCGATTGCGGGGAGCAGCTGCATAACAGCCTGAAACTTATTGGAGAAAAACAAAGAGGCGTTCTTTTATATATGAGGCAGGAAGGCCGCGGTATAGGGCTCGCGAATAAGATAAAGGCTTATGCTTTGCAGGACAGGGGTTTTGATACTGTCGAAGCGAATGAACAACTCGGCTTTAAGGCTGACTTGAGGGATTACGGCATAGGCGCCCAAATACTGGCTGACCTGGGGCTGGAGACTATCCAGCTCATCACGAATAACCCGCGTAAGATAGTGGGGTTATCAGGTTACGGCCT